>JAICKZ010000268.1 GCA_025927665.1 Steroidobacteraceae bacterium
TGTTCAGCAAATTTTTTTAAGTCAACGGCTTGATCGTTGGTCGAATCTGCAACCACGTCGCGCCACTTCGATAAAGATAACTCGCCCGCAATCAATTGCATGCGCTGCGACTTCATCACGCCACGAATGCGCAGATCGATATGAAAGTCACGGGCCAAACGTTTTGCTTGTGAAGCCAGTTGATCAAGGAATGCACCGCCAACCAAACCAGGACCAATCACACCAATTGAAACCGTATTCGGCGACAAATAAAAGCTAGAATGCACCGACCGCAATGCGCGCGCCGATTGCTTGCCGTCAATCACCACAGAGATGTTACGTTCGGATGCACCCTGTGCTATTGCACGCACACTGACACCGGCGTTACCAAGTGCGTTGAATACTTTGCCGGCGACACCGTGAGCACCGGCCATGCCATCACCAACCACCGCAAGAATGCTGCAATTGCGCTGCACTTCGACACGCTGAATTTGACCTTGACGCAATTCGCTTTGAAAAGCATCACGCACCACGCCTTCTGCTCTATCGGCTTCGACTTCGGGAATTGCAAAGCAAATGGAATGTTCTGAACTACCCTGTGATATCAGTATCACCGAGATGCCATGTTCGCGTAATGCACCGAACAAGCGATGCGCCGTGCCGGGCACGCCAATCATGCCCGCACCTTCAAGATTCACCAATGCAATTTTGTCAAAGCTGGTAATGCCCTTCACCAACAACGCTGAATCCGGTTTGGCACAAATCAATGTACCTGCTTTTTGTGGTGCGAACGTATTGCGAATCCAAATGGGAATCTGTTGTGCGACAGCAGGCGCCATGGTTTGCGGATGAATGACTTTGGCGCCGAAATACGCAAGCTCCATTGCTTCGTTGTATGACAATGAATCGATCACCGTTGCATCGGGTACCAGGCGCGGATCGGCGCTCAACACGCCATCCACATCTGTCCAAATAATAATTTCTGATGCGTTGAGCAACGCACCAAAAATAGAACCCGAGAAATCGCTGCCATTGCGACCCAATGTAGTTTGCAATCCATTGGTATCACGCGCGATGAATCCAGTGACAATTAATGTTGCCGCGCCTTGGTGTTGAATGTGCTTGATGGTATTGGCACGTGACTTGTCCCAATGTACTGAGGGGCCCAAAGGACTCCAGTCCACGGTGACAATATCGCGTGCGTCAATCCATTCCACAATGCCAGGACGCTTGCCGCGACTGCGCAAGTAACGAACGAACAATCGCGTCGACCAAATCTCACCAAAACCCGACACTAAATCAAAAACTGATTTTGAAGCTGAACGCATCAACGACACAGTGTGAAGAATACTGGCAATGTCAGTGCAGTCATGATCGAGCAACTGAATATAATCCGCACGATCCTTGTCGTTGAGTAAGACTTGCGCAATGTTGATGTGACGCTGACGTACCGCTTCCAGTGGAGCGGCGACATTGGCATTTTGTTCTGCCGTCGAGACCAGATTCAACATGGCATCGGTAACACCACGGCAGGCAGACAACACCACGGCCATACGCGAATGTGGATCTTGTTCCAAAATGTTGGCAACGCGCTCCATACACTGCGCATCGGCGACGCTTGATCCACCAAATTTGTGAACTTGCCACTGATTGTGGACAGGGTCGACGACTGAGGAAACTTCCGGCACAGCTAACTTCTCTTGAAAACCAGTGATGAAACCCTATCGGGCGCAAGACCCGACACTGTACTGGCCAGAAGCACGGCGAGCAAGCGAGACTGATCGCAAAATTATTGAGCCGGGTATTTTATTTGTGCGTAGTGTGCGAAATCCGTAACCACTTAACCCGCGTCGTCAAATCGACCAAAAGCAAACAAGGTGGATTCATTTTCAGGCTGCGACTCCGGTGAGCCAGGGCGAACGAAACTGATCGTCTCGGAGGAATCGAGAGCACTCACCGTGGACTTGCCAGGGTTGAGATAACTGATGCGCGCAGGCCCAATCTGAATGAGATCGCGATGTCTTAAAACACGCCGCGAAATACGCTTGGCGTTTATCAATACTCCATTAGTGCTGCCCAGATCAATCAATATATCCTGATCCGGTTCGCGCACCAACACAGCGTGATAATGACTGACAAACGCACTATTAATATGCACATCCGCCAAATCACTGCGACCAATCAACAGGCGTGTACTTTTCAAATTTATCATGCTATCGACACCTCCATTCACTGATACCAGCAACATGGCTTCTTCGCTAGTTCCCACTTCAGAGTTCACCGAGGCATTCGTAGTTGCAAAAGTTATGTCCATCCCCAACTGCGTTGCTGCAAGTAAGATAGATTGAGTTGTCACGGTGACTTCACCGCTTTGAGCGGTAACGCATAAGGCTTTGGCACAAAGGCGATTTACCACTGCAGGAGCGCCACGAGATAATCGTTTCAACAACGGCATCACGATTGCAGGCAACACACGATCCGCATCGGTAGCGCCGCTAATGCGCAAGCGATGTGCAACATAGGCCGATAGTTGGTCTTCACTTAAACCACTAATATGCATGCGTGGAGTATCGTTGCGGACCAGCTCTTGTAGCTTCGGAGAACTAATGACGCGATGTAATGCTGACTCGCCCAACAACAATAACTTAACTGCACGGACGCCATCATTTTCAAGCAATCCAACCAAGCGAAGTTCTTCGAGCACTGCCGGTTTCATACGCTGTGCATTCTCGATGATCAGCAAGCAAATTCGACCGCTGCCCACTTGATGAGTAAGATAACGACTGAGCAGCAGACGCCGATCAGTACGATCATCTTGGCCCAGCAATAAACCAAATTGTTGCAATATATCGTTGAGAAAATCGCGAGGCTCAAGATCCGCGCGCTGTACATGCGCCACTAAAATGCGATCATCCAGCCCGGACAATAAGCTGCGAACCAACATACTCTTACCCACACCGGGATCACCCGTGAGAACACCCAAGGTGGTGCGGGAACATAGTAAGCGGCGCATGAAATCCAAGGCACGTACATGTTGCTCGCTGGGAAAAAAGAAAGCATCAGTCGCAATCTCAGCGAAGGGTGGTTCGCGCAATCCCCAAGTGGCGAGAATACGTTGTTCCAAAACTTCTGCTTGCGATGGCTCGGTCACTGATGTTCATCCCCGAGAAAATGATGCTGATGTCGCGAGAACTCGCAGTGTACCCGCTCGCACTGATGTTGCAACAACAAACTTAGCACTAACATTGTCGGATCATGCGTGAGTTTGCCGCAGGCAATCGAGCTTTATAAGCCTTATTTATCGCCAAACATCATTGCTTCCGGAGGCGACCATTTGAATTGCAACGTCGGCTGTATCTCGTCTGCGACAAAGCTTGCGCAAACCCATAAGCCAGCGACCGCTATCAGCTCATCGCCCGCATAAAGCAATGGAATACGTCCACGCCACCATGGCAAGACGCCTGCGTCGTTAAACAACTTTCGCAATTCACGAGATTTATTATTGGGTAATTGCAAATTCTCGCCACCTTGACGAAATCGCACCATTAATTGCGTTGGTAACGATGAAGCTTTCAAGCGCAGTGATGATATCGGATGTCGCGGCAATTCATCAGTCGAGGATGAAGTCGTCAATGACAACGAACCTAAGTCATAGGGTAATTGTAATGGCTCGGTCCAATTCCATTGCAAGCATTCGTTCAATACTTCCAGTCGATAATATTTTTCCAAATACAAACGATTGTTGTAGCGATGCACTGCATATTCACCCCAGCGTGTGCAAGGTATTCGATCGTCCGCACTGTTGAAAATATCGTGCTCAAGCGCAAGCAACACATTCGTTGATGGCATCAATACTTCATGGTGTTGCAACCAATAACGAATAACTGCCTTGCGTCGAGCAGAAGACAATTGTGCCAACGCAGCAATATCAATTGTATTTTGGTGATGAACAAGAAAATAATCTTGCGCTACGAATTGATCCAACAACATTTTTGTTTCACTCAAGTGACTCGCTGCGCGAGAACTGGTTACTGCCGCCGCTGGCCAACGTTGCTTGATCTGTGGAATCACCGCATGTCTAAGATAATTACGATCGTAGTGCGTATGATCATTAGTTGGATCGCTGATATAAGGTAGCGATTGTTGTTGTGCCCATGCTTGCAACTGATCGCGAGTAAAACCCAGTAACGGCCGCGCGTGCCACGCATGGCCAAAAGATTTCAATGTGGGCATGGCTGCGAGACCATTCAATCCTGCGCCACGCATCAATGCAATCAACATGGTTTCGAATTGATCATCAGCGTGATGTGCAGTTAACAACACTTCATTGGGTTTTAACGCCGCTTTCAGCGCGAA
>JAICKZ010000042.1 GCA_025927665.1 Steroidobacteraceae bacterium
AATGAACATGACACCTAAAACAGAGCACCCATATTGCAAAAGGTGGAACAGAGACATTGGATGTTCGGCATCAAGGGCCACTGAATATTTCAGAATGGGTAACCTGCGCACCATGAAATGATTTTCGTGAGTGAAGCTGTCCCACAGCAGGTGAGTCCAAGTGCCTATTAACAACCATGGCACAGCAACAAACCACCAAAACTTGAGCGCAATGAAATGTGTGAATTCGTTATCGATAAAACTACGGTGCGGTTCCCACAGTGGAGTAATTAATACTTTGCGCAACATGATGAGCATCAGCAATAGCACGTAACCCAAGGGTAGATCGATCATGATGCTGCCACGCAGACTGTGGCTGTTAATCAATCCATGCATGTCTGGTAGATAGTTAACCAGATCGGGCATCATGCTGCCCACTACCAATGGGATGGTGATATGCGATCGCAGAAACTTAAGTGGCCAGACTGCAGCAGGATGAGCAAGCGTGAAGGGCATTGAAATCTGTATCGACGTGCAGGGAATGATGTCTTTATTGACCGGAGTGAATGTGCTCTTAGCAGGAGTATAGCATCGAAAACAGACCTTGGATTCGCCACTTCCTACAACCAAAATTTGAATGTCCTAGCATCCAAAGCACAGCGCGCAACCATCAGCTCGTCACTACCACTTTGCTGGATACTGTTGAGTAAATTGCAAATAAGAAAGTTTGAGTGCCTCGATCGCCGTTTTTACTTCGGTATCGATAAGAAGCTCGAGCGTGCTTTCGTTGCGTGCCATCTTCAATAGCATTGGCTTTGCCTTGTCGATTCGGCCAATAACATTTACGAAACTGTAACCTGACCATTTTCTCCCTGTATAAGGATGCACTAAATCGACTGCAAAGAACTGCAGACTCGTGATGTTTAGCCGTCTTAAAATTTCGGCCATTCGGCCCGAGAATAAGCATGGATCAGAATAATATTCGAGCGGTTCGGCTTTGTTGGCAAGTCTCATGATCTCGGCCTCTTCAAGATCACGTTGATCTTCAGAAAAATTCAACCAATCTTCGGCCTCGCTCACGCACTTGATCGACTTTTGATTGAATTCGACACTTACACCGGTTCGAAAAGTTTGATCGGGATAATCTTTGATCAATAAATTATTACGGCCTACGTCTTTAACGATACTCATAGACCAAATTGGAGTTTTGGACGTCATTTCGCTCTCTGAAAACATCGATCTCTTCAAATAAACAATTTGCACTCGATATGTGGACGAGCGGGGCAAGTAGCAGACCACTCATTCATTTCATATTCGGCAGCAGTAAGAAATATTTTGGTGGCATGAACCGACAAAGTTCGGCAAGGAGTTTATCAGTTACAAGGAAATTGAAAAATCTGAGGATTGACCGCGCGCACTTATCTAAAGTCTGCACTCAATGCGCGAATCAATAAACTTGAAAACGAAAAACTGCTTAAGGGCCATGGGCGTATTAATGCTGTTATTAAGTGGAACAGTGAAGAAGAACTTCCGTTCTTAATCCAGCAAATCCGCGAGCATGAACAATCTGCAAACGCGCGTGACAGTTATCTGGTGGTGCCAAAGGTCATGTCGATAGACGAATGGAATGCGCGTAGAGTTGTCCACCTAGTCCACAGGCGAAGCCGAGGCTAGGGCGCCAAAGGCACGCCCAGAAGCCGAGATAACCTGTGGACCTAAATGGTCAACTATTACAGATCGATAGCGTGAGTTTCAGCTATGTCCACTTCAAAGTTAGATTTGATTATTTTGCAGCCCGCCGCTGAGTTGGAAGCGGAGGTTGGGCTGCCAGCGGGATTTTTGAATAGCTTGCTGGAAGAGGACGATTGGTCCTTTATTGTGAAGGCGCATGCATTAATTGAAGCTGCAATGACGCACGCATTGGTTCAATGTACAGGACTGTCTGCTGCTGAAAACTTCTTTGCTCGACTGGACCTTAGTGGTGGTCAAATCGGCAAAGCAAAGTTAGCTAGTGATCTTGGGTTGGTAACGCCGTGGGAATGTAAATTCATACGGAAACTTTCGGAAATTCGTAACGACTTTGTTCACGACGTTAAGAACGCTGGCGTGTCATTAAACTCGTATTTTGGTTCGCATTCACCGGACAAGAATCAAGGTAAGAGTTGGGCAGAGTCTTTATCTTGGGTGGACTTTGACCGCGAAGGTTGGACACTTCCAAAGCACGAAGCGCAAAACGCTATAGTTAACAACCCAAAGAAAGCGATTTGGATGAGCACTGTTTTTCTCGTGGCAGTGGTGCAGTTAAAGGTTGGAACCGACCGAGCTCTGCGCCTTGCTGCAGAATATGAACAACAAATCGGTGTATTAGCTAAACAAGGTAACCTAGCGCACAATTTGACAAAGACAATAGCGTCCATCTTGCTTAAGAAGGAATAATTTAGTGCTTGTCGATAATCGGGCTTGACGACACAACGTGGAGTTTTAGATTCTTATTTCCCACAAGTCGAATATTAAGTAGGCCGAATAGCAGAACCTTCACCGCTAAGACTTCAGCAGAACGAAGTTAATCAATAACACCGAGTCGTAGTCGGAGCGACTGCAGCCCAGCAGTGTAGCAAGGATATTCGCTATACATGGCTACGCTTCATGCTCAAGCCGAACACCGCGCATGTGTTGCGTGAGCTTGGCGGCTGGGCGTCGGATATGATGGTGAAGCGATATGCTCACTTTACGCCTGGACACTTAGCACAGTACGTAGATGCCTTTGGGTAGCACGTTTCCAATGCTTCGCAAGATGTCGATGGCTACGTTAGGAAAAGTGAAGCACTGAGGCAACGGTGCAAGTCTTTGTAAGTAGTGGCTCCCCGGGCCGGACTCGAACCAGCGACCAACGGATTAACAGTCCGTCGCTCTACCACTGAGCTACCGGGGAATGCCTAGAAATCGAAGGCGCGCGATTGTGCGGAAAGGGGCAGTGAGTGTCAAGAAAGTCCGCGAAAAAAATAACTTACCATTGCCACTCTTACTGTGGCAGCTGAATGAATGTGAATAACATCACTCAGCTGTCATCGCTATCGCTTACCTGCTGACTTTTTGCTTCAGCCGTCATGAGCGGATCGGATCACTGCTCATTCGAGACTCTTGTGGCCTCGTGCGGTCATTTTCGAAATTTTTCCGGTAGTTGAACGACTCTGACGAACTTCACATCCCTGTCGATTGGCACATCGCATATA
Organism: Steroidobacteraceae bacterium; assembly: GCA_025927665.1. Lineage (GTDB taxonomy): Bacteria > Pseudomonadota > Gammaproteobacteria > Steroidobacterales > Steroidobacteraceae > CAILZL01. The sequence goes on from JAICKZ010000042.1 coordinate 3,213, forward strand.
AATTTACAAGAATCAAACTCTGCAACATCACCAGCTTCCAAGCTGATCTCCTGGCCGTCGATGGTATAAACTATCGCTCCCTCGAGTACATACAGCATGGCAGGTACAGCTAGTGTGCCAACAAAATGGGCACCTCCAGGATATCCATCCTTGGTAAAGCGATAGTGCCCTGTAGGCAAGTGCTTTGTCTTAACTATCTCAAACGAAAGAGAGTCATTAGATATCTCATGCCAAGTCTTAACGTTGACAACCACTCATTGCTTCCTTGAATGTGATATTTCTGTCCTGGCTGCTTTAAGTGCGGCCTCAATGCGCTTCAATGCTTCGGTCAATGTTTCCATGCTGCATGCAAAGGACAGTCGCATATGATTAGGAGCGCCGAAGCCGGAGCCAGGAACCACCGCGACACCCACTTCATTAAGCAGATAATCTGCAAAGGCGTTGTCGTCCTTGGCGTCGATCATCTTCATTGCGCCTTCAACATTGGCAAAAGCATAGAAGGTTCCTGCGGCTGGCAGACAGGTAATGCCAGGCAATTTATTTAAACCTGCAACCACGAAGTCATGACGTTGTTTGAAATGCTTGTTCATTTCTTGTACACAGGACTGATCGCCATTTAACGCGGCTGTAGCTGCTTTTTGCGCGATAGAGGAGGGGTTGGAAGTACTTTGTCCCTGAATGGTACCCATTGCAGTTATAAGCTCAGCTGGAGCACCGCAATAACCAATTCGCCAACCGGTCATCGCATAAGCCTTGGAGACACCATTGACGGTGACGGTACGCTCATACAACTCCGGACACACCGTCAGCAGGCTGGCAAACGGTTCGGGTGCCCAGAAAATGTGTTCGTACATTTCATCGGTGCAAATGATGACTTGCGGATGTTTCTTCAACACATCGCCCAGTGCACGCAACTCCGCACGCGTATAGGCCGCGCCCGTTGGGTTACTTGGACTATTCAAAATGAACAACTTTGTCTTGGGTGTGATGGCCGCTTCTAATTGCGCGGAAGTGAGCTTGTAGCCTTGCTCCGGACCCGCATAGGGCATGACCGGTTTGCCATCCGCCAATTCCACCATGTCGGGATAAGAAACCCAGTAAGGCGCAGGGATAACCACTTCATCACCCGGATCGATCACCGACATGATCAGGTTGTAAATCGTTTGTTTCGCGCCGGTCGATACCAAGATCTGATTACGCTTGTATTCAATGTGATTGTCGCGCTTGAATTTGGCGATAATCGCATCTTTAAGATCCGCCGTGCCTTCAACTGGCGTGTAGCGAGTAAATCCTTTACGAATGGCTTCAACGCCTGCATCGGCAATATGCACGGGTGTATCGAAATCGGGTTCGCCTGCGCCCAAGCCGATGATGTCCTTACCTTCGGCTTTCAGCTGGGTGACACGACTGGTAAGGGCGAGAGTAGGCGAAGGCTTGACACGTTGAATGCGTCGCGAAACGGGTAGAGTCACTTTGGCACCGTCAATAAAACACAAGGCGAGTAATTCTAAAGGGCCTGCGCGCAAATAACCATATCGAATCGTCAATCTTTACACCACACACTCCATGACCAATATTTATTATTTTGATGACTGTGGATGACATGATTTGTTGGTGAAATCTGAGATACTCCTCGTTCATGTCACGCCCCATTCTTAACAAAACCTCCGCGCCATTTCGCCTGCATGCTGAGTACTCACCAGCCGGCGATCAGCCGCGTGCAATTGAGCAGTTGGTGGAAGGAGTCCAGTCTGGCCTGTCACATCAAACTTTGCTGGGCGTGACCGGTTCGGGCAAAACCTATACCATCGCCAACGTGATTCAACAGGTGCAACGACCGGCGTTGGTGCTGGCACATAACAAAACTTTGGCCGCGCAACTCTATGGCGAGTTTCGGGAATTCTTTCCAGACAATTCAGTTGAATACTTTGTTTCTTATTACGACTATTACCAGCCCGAAGCGTATGTGCCTTCGTCAGATACTTTTATTGAAAAAGATGCCACGATAAACGAACACATCGAACAAATGCGTTTGTCCGCGACCAAGGCTTTATTGGAACGACCTGACTCGATCATTGTGGCGACAGTGTCATCGATTTATGGTTTGGGTGATCCTGAAGCTTACATGTCAATGATGTTGCATTTAAGCAAGGGAGAAAAGCTAGAACAACGCCGCATGCTACGGCGTCTCACCGATATGCAATACAAGCGCAACGAAATGGATTTGACTCAAGGCACCTATCGTGTGCGCGGTGATTTAATCGACATTTTTCCCGCCGAATCAGAGCGTCAAGCACTTCGTGTTGAGTTGTTCGATGATGCCATTGAAACCTTGCAATGGTTTGATCCTTTGACAGGCGAAGTGCAGCGCAAAGTGCAACGCGCCACCGTCTATCCATCGAGTCACTACGTCACCCCAAAGGAGCGCATCGTGCGTGCAGTCGATGAAATTCGTGACGAACTGGGTGTAAGGCTGCGTGAACTTAATGCGGCAGGCAAGTTGGTGGAAGCGCAACGCCTCGAACAGCGCACCCGTTTTGATTTGGAAATGATGAATGAAATGGGTTATTGCTCAGGCATTGAAAATTATTCACGTTATCTTTCCGGTCGTGCGGCAGGCGAACCGCCGCCTTGTTTGTATGATTATCTCCCTGCCGATGCATTGTTGATTGTGGATGAAAGTCATCAAACGATTCCGCAACTGGGTGCAATGTACAAAGGCGATCGTTCGCGCAAAGAAACCTTGGTTGAATATGGATTTCGTTTACCTTCAGCATTGGATAATCGTCCACTGCAATTTGCGGAATGGGAACGCATCGCGCCACAGATGATTTTTGTTTCTGCAACGCCCAGTCGTTATGAACAAGAACATGCGGGTCAAGTCGTAGAGCAAGTTGTACGTCCTACTGGCTTGATTGATCCGGAAGTTGAAATTCGTCCAGTGCGTACGCAAGTCGATGATGTGTTATCTGAAATTAATTTACGCGTGACACGTAACGAACGCGTACTCGTCACCACATTGACCAAGCGTATGGCCGAAGACCTGACCGAGTATCTCGACGAACACGGTGTCAAAGTGCGTTACTTGCATTCAGACATCGAAACCGTGGAGCGCACCGAGATCATTCGTGATCTGCGCTTGGGAAAATTTCACGTGTTGGTGGGTATTAATCTTTTGCGTGAAGGTTTAGATATGCCCGAAGTTTCTTTGGTGGCGATTCTTGATGCGGACAAGGAAGGTTTTTTACGTTCCGAAAGTTCATTGATTCAAACCATTGGACGTGCAGCAAGACATATGAATGGCCGTGCGATTTTATATGCAGATAGAATCACTGGCTCAATTGAACGTGCGCTGGCAGAAACGGATCGCCGTCGTAAAAAACAAGTCGAATTCAATCAACAGCACAACATCACACCGCGCGGTATTCAGAAATCAATTACTGATATCATGGAAGGCGCTCGTTCAAATCCTAAAGCAAGTAATAAATCTGGCAAGCAGGATAAATGGCTCAAAGTGGCCGAACCAGCGACACAATATCACCTGCTGTCTCCACAGGAAGCAGTCAAACGTATTAAGAAACTTGAACAACAAATGTTTCATCATGCGCGCAATTTGGAATTTGAAGATGCAGCGCGATTGCGCGATGAAATTGAAGTACTGCGCAAGATTGAGTTGGGCTTGTCTGTATGACGGTTCAAGCTGATAAGTCTGATGCGCTGGTGTTGATTCCTGGACTGATGAGTGACGCCGCCTTATGGCAAGCACAAATCGATGTATTGCAGGCGAAAGTATCGATTCAAGTGGTTGATCATCAACAATTCGATTCAATCGAAGCGATGGCCGCCAATGTTCTGAACCATGCACCGGCACGATTTGCTTTAGCAGGTCATTCAATGGGTGGTCGCGTTGCATTGGAAGTCATGCGTCAAGCACCTGAACGTGTGATACGTCTTGCGTTGATTAGTACCGCTTGTCACGCCATCGCAAATGCAGAAGCTGCAGAAAAAGAACGTGAAGCGCGTTATGGTTTTCTCAAGCTTGCTGAAGCGCATGGATTGGACTTTATGGCGCGTCGTTGGGTGATGAACATGGTTCATCCCGATAGACTAATGGATGAAGAATTGATTAATGGCATTGCGCAAATGTTTGTACGACTGTCTATCGCAACTTATGCCGCGCAAATAAAAGCGCTTTTGAATCGTCATGAATTATTTTCGGTGCTTAAGAATATTCACTGTCCAACATTGGTTCTAGGTGGCCGTGAAGACACCAGTGCTCCGGTTGCGGTACACGAGGAAATGGTTGCTGAACTTCCAAATACAAACTTAGTTATCGTTGAACGGTGTGGTCACATGTCGACATTGGAACAGCCTGCTAGAGTGACCGTAGCGCTACAGCAATGGTTGCAAAAATAATGTTATTACCCGTGCGGTGCAGACTGGTATAGTTCGCAATCCTTGGATATTAATTTGTCCAATGTAAAGCAAGTTTTATGGTGTCTCGTGTCGGTTTTTCCGCGACGACTAGCCGCCAACCCCGCCAGGCCCGGAAGGGAGCAACGGTAACGGTGATGTTGGGTGCCGGAAAAGCGCCGGCACGAGCCACCACCCTTGTTAGTTAATATCAGAGCTACTGCGCTCGTTATTTTTCATTCATGCGATGCTCGGAATCCTCATTTACCAAAACGTAAACTCCGGTTCCTGCGCTTCGGCTGAATGAAAACTCACATCGCTCGTGACGCTCTGATATTAACTAACAATACAAGTTTATTCGTTAATAACCATAGTGATGTACAGTTCGTTGCTCAACAATTACGTTCCGGGTCTATGAGCTATCTGGTTCTTGCGCGCAAATGGCGCCCTAAAAAATTTGATGAGCTTGCAGGGCAAGAGCATGTGGTGCGGGCGTTGGTCAATGCACTGAACTCAGGTCGTGTACATCACGCGTTTTTATTCACCGGTACTCGTGGTGTAGGTAAGACTACCATCGCGCGAATCTTTGCCAAGTCACTTAATTGCGAGACCGGTACCGGAGCAAACCCTTGTGGCGTCTGTGCCGCTTGCAAGGAGATCGATGAAGGGCGATTCGTGGACTTGTTGGAAGTTGATGCCGCATCACGAACCAAGGTCGATGACACACGTGAACTGTTGGACAATGTGCAGTACGCGCCAGCGCGAGGTCGTTACAAGGTGTACTTGATCGACGAAGTACATATGCTTTCAACGCATTCTTTCAATGCGCTATTGAAAACTTTGGAAGAACCGCCGCCGCATGTAAAGTTTTTGTTGGCGACCACTGATCCACAGAAATTACCGATCACGGTGCTATCACGTTGCATGCAATTTAATCTCAAGCGTTTGCCACAGACACTGATCAAAAAGCGCATGAGTGAGATTTTGCAGGCAGAAAATATTTCATTCGAACCTGATTCCTTAGGATTATTGGCGCGCGCTGCCGAAGGCAGTATGCGTGATGCATTGAGTTTGCTTGATCAAGCCATTGCATTCGGCAACGGGCAGCTCAGCGCTGCAGAGACGCGGTCGATGTTGGGTACGATTGATCATCGTCAAATTGCGGCGATTGCCTTGGCTTTAGCGCAACAGCAACCGCGTGAATTGATGCAGCTGGTTACGGACATGGATGAACATGCACCGGATTATCGAGATGTGCTTGCCGAGCTTGCTGGATTATTGCAACGTATCGCATTGTTGCAAGCCGTGCCCGACATGGCGTTAGATGATGCTGAGGATAAGGAAGCGTTGCAGCAACTTGCCAATGTATTTACTCCCGAAGATGTGCAGTTGTGTTATCAAATTGCCATCACGGGACGTCGCGATCTTGATCTTGCGCCAGAAGCGCGTGGTGGTTTTGAAATGATATTGTTGCGCATGGTGGCGTTTCGTAATGTCAGTGATAACGCAACACCACCGACGGGTGCATCGAGTGCACGATCAACTTCAGTAGCAGCGGCGAACAAAACCATCGCGTCACCATTGGCACAATCTACCCATGCTGCGGCTTCTATTTTAGTAAATGTCGGATCAAACACGAGCCTTCATTCAAATCGCGCAAGTCATGTAAACACAGGTCATGTAAGTGAGGGCGCTAATGAATGGACAACTTTGGTGAAGCACCTTGATATCAGTGGTCCGACGGCGCAGCTTGCAGCACATTGCAGTGTACAACAACGTGAACCAGGCAAATTTGTATTGCTGCTGGATAAAGATGGTGAGCATCTACGTCGCCCAGGGTTAGAAGAAAAACTGCGTGCCGCGTTGAGCGCATACTTGAATGAGGAAATAAAAATAGAATTTGTAACCGTTGAAAGTAGTGCGGCACTTGATACACCTGCGCGACGTCAGCAAGCAGCAGCAGCTGACAAATTGACCAGCGCGGCGCAAGCTATTTACGAAGATCCTACAGTAAAACAAATGATTGATCTCTTTGGCGCGACGGTTAAGCCGGATTCAATCAAGCCCATTAATTGATTACTTAGTTAAATACTTTGCAGAGGAAATCGATATGAAAGGTGGTATTGGTAATATGATGAAGCAGGCGCAGATGCTGCAAGCCAATATGCAGAAAGCGCAGGAAGAAGTTGCTAAGCTTGAATGTACCGGTGAATCAGGAGGTGGTATGGCCAAGGTCACCATGAATGGTCGCCATGAAGTCAGTCGCGTTCAACTTGATTCTGCTTTGTTGAGTGATGACAAAGAGATGTTGGAAGATTTAGTTGCTGCGGCTGTTAACGATGCCGTACATAAAATTGAGAAAGCGACGCAGGACAAAATGCAAGGTGCCATGGCTGGAATGCAATTGCCGCCGGGCATGAAGTTACCATTTTGATTGAAGGTAATCCCATCCCGAGCTTCGAAGAATTCCTCGATAAAAATGGTTCGACAGGCTCACCATGAGCGGGATTGATTACGAATGTTATATCCACCTTCATTATTACGTTTGATTGAAACCCTGCGTGTGTTGCCAGGTGTAGGTCCAAAATCCGCACAACGTATGGCGTTTTATTTATTGGAACGAAACCGTGTGGGTGCACAAGCACTAGCAAATGCTTTAGAAACTGCAACGAAGGAAGTGGGGCATTGCCAGCGCTGCCGTATGTTTGCAGAGCAAGCGCTGTGTCCCATTTGTGCTTCAACATCTCGCGATCGAAGTTTGCTCTGTGTTGTGGAATCACCTGCCGATGTTGTTGCGGTAGAACATAGTGGCTCATACAAAGGCACTTACTTTGTATTGATGGGACATTTGTCGCCGCTGGATGGAATCGGGCCCGATGAACTTGGCCTCTCACAATTAGAAACGATCATGCGCGAAGGGGAAATCAAGGAAGTGATTCTTGCGACCAACCCAACCGTTGAAGGCGAAGCGACTGCTCACTTCATCTCGGAATTGGCCAGTCGGCAGCAAATAAAATCCAGTCGTATTGCACATGGTGTGCCTGTCGGTGGAGAGCTTGAATATGTAGATGGTGGCACGCTGGCACATGCACTGGCGGGCCGACATACGATCAAGTAAAAAACTATAAAATCACTACGAGCTTATCTTCTCTCATGCGATGGCAATAGCTGCCGCATCAAATTAATCAGTCGCTTATAACTTTCATAACGACGTGCGCTGATTTCCCCTTTTTCCATTGCAGTAATAATGGCGCAGCCCGGTTCACGCAAATGTAAACAATTATTGAATTTACATTTGTTTCTGTAATGACGAAACTCACGCCATGCAAATCCCACTTGTAAATCATTCACCGGCGGCGGTGCATAATCGCGTACGCCCGGTGAATCAATCAATGCACCACCCGGCGGTAATGCAGTCATTGCGGAAGACACCGTGGTATGCCGGCCTTCACCAGTAGCATTCGATAACTCGCGCGTCAGCTGTGCATGGTTGCCTAGCAATGCATTCGTAAGCGTCGATTTACCCACGCCGGATTCACCGACCAACATAGATGTCTCATCTTTCAGCACATCACGCAATGCAATCAAACTTTGCTCATCGTGCATGTTCACATTAAAGACAGCGTAGCCGGCGTTACCGTATTCTTTTAGCAACGCAATAAAGGATTCGCTGAAACCTAAATCGGCTTTGGTGGCCACGACAATTGCTTTCATCTCACCCAATTCAGCACCAGCAAGATAGCGATCAACAATATAAGGATCGGCTTTGGGTTGCTCGCTAAGCAATACCACAAGCTGGGTAATATTGGCAGCCAGCACTTCTGCCTGACCGCGATTATCGATGCGCGACAAATGACTTTGTCGCGGTAACACTTCCATCACTTGCAGTGCATGAGTGGCAGGGTTGTCTTCAATACGAACATGGTCGCCACAGACGACTTTCAAACGTTTGCCAAACACTTCGGCTTGCGCGCGAGACTTATCTGTCAGCTCCAATACAACCCGTCGTCCATAGCATTCAACAATACGTGCGGTAATAGGCGCTGCAACACTCATGCAGTGGCAATAGTCTTACTTGATAATTGTAGCAAAAAGCGAATGCGCTCTAATGCAGGAGGATGCGAATCATAAAACCGCGAATGCAATTCGTCCGGCGTCAAGGTACTTGCATTATCGCGATATAGTTTAACCAAACCTGATATGAGTTCCTTGGCGTTCGCATGTTGCGAAGCAAAGGTATCCGCTTCAAACTCATGCTTGCGTGACCATGCTGAACTCAACGGGGTGATGAAAAACAAAAACGGACCACTAGCGAGCATGAATAACAACAACGCGGCATGAGTTGAAGGTGCATCGACACCAAGTGCAGTATAAAAACCCGTCCATTGAGCCAATAATCCTAGCACAGCGAACGCGATCAATCCCATCAGCATACTGAATAATAAACGCTTGCGAATATGATGCAAGCTGTAGTGACCAAGTTCATGCGCCAACACAGCTTCGATTTCACTGGGTGTTAACCGTGCGATCAAAGTATCGAAAAACACAATGCGCTTGTTGCGACCAAAGCCGGTGAAGTAAGCATTGCCATGAGTGGAACGAGCAGAGCCGTCCATGACAAATACACCAGCCGATTTAAAATTGCATCGCGATAACAGTTGGCCAATACGTTGTGCGAGGGTTTCATCTTTAAGGATTGTAAACTTGTTGAACAACGGCGCAATAAAAATCGGCCATGCCCAGGTAATGAACAAACTGAATGCCACCCAAATCAACCACGCATATATCCACCAACGCGTTCCTGCTGTTTGCATGAGCTTTAGTATCACCCATAACAGCGGTAGTCCCAATACGACGAAAACCAAAATACCTTTGAGCAGATCGGCGATAAAAGTACCTGCTGTCATGCGGTTAAAACCAAATTTAGCCTCAATGCGGAAAGTGCGAATCCACGCAAGTGGAAGATCTATCGCACCCATGAATAGCATCAATAATGCAATCACCGCGATCCCACGCCACAATTCTGGCAATCCAAAACGTTGTGAATATTGATCTAACCAGTTAATGCCGCCACCCAGAGTGACAATCAATAATAAAATTGTGCCTAACCAGGTATCGATTTGTGAAAGCTGCGCACGAGCCAGAGAATAATCCGCAGCCTTCTGGTGATCGGCTAAAGTAATACTGTCGCGAAACGGCTCGGGAACTGCGTCGCGATGTGTACGTACCGCATTGATTTGCCGCTGTGTCAGCCATACACAAATAATGGTACTGGCGATCACGGCAACAATAAACACGAAAGTCAAAATTTGCATGGAACGTGACGAGATAGAAGTTTGGGAGCGCAATGATAACCATATCAAGGCATAATTACATCGCGTCTGTTGATGAAGTAGTGGTGCTGAAATAGTGGAATTCAACTTGCAAATGCGTAAGCTCGATTTGCAAGTGGTTATCATAGAGTTTTTGCGGTTAATGATTGCCTATTGGAGCAGCTTGTGCCTACAGATAACAATCGTTTGATTTGGGTTGACCTGGAAATGACGGGGCTGGATACCTTTAACGATCACATTATTGAAATCGCGACGGTGGTGACCGACAAAGATCTTAATGTATTGGCGGAAGGACCGATCATGGCGATCATGCAGTCAGTTGATGTAATGAATGCCATGGATGACTGGAACCGCAAGCAACACGGTGGTAGCGGCCTGACCACTCGTGTTCTTGCAAGTACGTTGACAGCTCGTGACGCAGAACGACAGACATTGGATTTTTTATCGCAATGGGTTGATAAAGGACAGTCGCCCATGTGCGGCAATAGTATCTGCCAAGATCGTCGTTTTATGGCGCGTGAAATGCCCGCATTGGAGCGATTTTTTCACTATCGCAACCTCGATGTCAGCACGATTAAGGAATTAGCTCGACGCTGGTCACCAAGGGTACTGGAAGGACTGAAAAAAAGCGGTACTCATCTTGCGATGGATGACATTCATGAATCCATTGCGGAATTGCGACATTATCGGCAGCACTTCTTTCGAGTTGAGTAAATTTTCTTAATGCCTGTTGCGACCTCAATGGTCGACGTGATGCGCTTCGCATGTTATTTGCGTGATAAGCAGTGATTCACGACATTACGCAGCCCTGTGATATATTCAAGCCATGCTTTCAACTGACACACCTGAAGCTCTATTGCCTGTTTCCTGGCGTTCACGCCCAGGCGACTTCGTCAGTTTGATGACATTGTATGAAAGCAATTATTTGCGTTTATGCGAGTGGTTGCCGCAACTTGCCGATATGCATGGTGAATATCTATCGGCGCCTAGTAATGATTGCCCTTTGTATTGTCGTATTGAAGAACATAGTCGCTATACAACTACATTTTCGCTGACTTATCGATTTGATACCGGTGTTGGCATTATTAGTGATCCTGATTTGCAGGTGCGTGTTTATTATGACGCGCATATGGCCGAAGTCTTAAGTTGCGCACGTTGGCATCAACATGGTGTATTGACTTCCATCAAATCTTCACTACGTGCGCAACTGAATGATCGCTGGTTGCGTAATATGATGTTGAACAAATGGCTGGAGTATTGCATGGAACGCGGACATCGCTTCGCGATGTAGCCATACTCAATAGATCATTCGCATCATGGGTATTAAATCGAATATTG
>JAICKZ010000184.1 GCA_025927665.1 Steroidobacteraceae bacterium
ATACCTTCGCAATCACGCGGGAGAAACAGCGCTGGGCGACGTATGGACCATTCCACTGATGCGGCAGAGGACGAAAGCTCGGCGGCAATATCAGCACCGCTCACACCGCCACCCACTACCAATACTTTCTGACCACGAAATAGCGTTGGATCTTGATATTGTTTTGCAGTAATGAAACGACATCGCGTATTGGTCGGTACAAAGTCGGGCACGCGTGATTGCCATAATTCACCACTTGCCACCATGATAAAATCGAATTGATCTTCTGTCTCTCCCGTGATTGTGGTCGCCTTAATGGTCCATTGTGCATTGTGTTTGGTAATGCGATTAACACTTGCTCCATAACGAATCCGATTGTGAATGTTAAAGTGATTCGCATAGTCAATCAGGTATGAGTGCATCTGTTGCAATGAAAGAAAGTCCGTACCTTCATGCCGTGCGGGAAAATCTGAAAACGGAAAACTCATGCGTGAACTTTGCATGCGCACACTACGATAAGCACCACCACTGTCCGGATTCCAGATGCCACCCAACGTGGAATATTTTTCAAAAATGGTGACGTCATAACCACATGCAAGCGCTTGCTTCGCCGATGTAAGCCCAGCCGGACCCGCTCCGATAACAGCAAGCCTGGGTTTACCAGCGGTACCCGATACAGGCTTAGATAAATGGATCATAGTCTGGATGCAGCATGATGCCTTCGCTGTTATCAGGCAATGATTCCAGTACTAAATTGGAATCATGACGCGCGCAATGAAAGCCACAATCAATAGCGGGATTAATAATACTGGTATCTGCCTTTGCCCACATATCGGTCAATGTAAATTTTTGAACATCTCCAAGACGGGCTTTGGGATTACCACGATGATAAGCGCATGTATATACGCCTGTGGGCGTGAGTGTGGTACGAAGTTCCGCGATACGACAACGCTGATAAGTTTTCGGTTGTGTACGCTGCGCGGAGTTTTTTAATGCCGTCCAGGTTGACGAGGCCAGCAATTTAAAATTATCTGTTTCAATCTCGTGTAATGCCTGTAGTTGTTCTTCGACCAAGGCTATGTCATGTTTTGATTGATCAACAATATAATGTCCATCATCGAACATCGCTTTGATTTCAAAGTAGTCGCAACCAATATCGCGCGCCAATTTTCCAGCAGCGAATACTTCATTGTAATTGGAGTCAGTTACAACACCTGCGGTGTCACGACGTTGCATTAATAGAAATGAATAACCAAGCGTACCCACCTTACGCTGTGCAAGCTGTCGCATATTTTCAATGATGTGTGGGAACACACTATAGGCACGACCACTGGGGCGAAATTTATCGTAAGTTTCCTGCGTTGCTGCATCCATCGATACCCTGATCCAGGACATCTGTGTTGCCATTGCATCCATATAACGATTGATGAGCGTGCCATTGGTTACCATGCCAACCTTAACGCCTGCACGATGCAAAGTTTCAATCACCTTGCCGATGGCTTTATGCATCAATGGTTCGCCACCACCGATAAGAATAACACCATGAACGTGAGCGGCCGCTAATTCCTCAGCTAATTGAACTAGACGCGCCTGTGAAAACTGACCGTTGTGCAATACACGCATGCTGATGCATTCAGGACAAGCGAGATCACAAAACGTAGTAGGATCAAGATCAACAATGAGAGGAGCTGGCAAACGCTTACCTTGTGCAACTTTCAGTGCATGCGGAAATGTCGAGTCTTGAAAAAGCTTATTAGCAAGTTCCAATTTTGTTTCGACAGGTTCTGCTAACGTTACCGATGACTTAATTACCGATGCAATAGGATCGACTACTCCGGTTGAAGGAGTTTCACGAACCATTGCTTCCAGTTCTTTATTAGTCGTTATTAGTTGACCCAATGTGATCACCCCACATAAGTAGTACTTAAGGATAGCAGTCGTTTGTCTGATTATTCAACAGATAAGTTCAGATCGATTTCAATTGATGGCAGTTTTAATAATCAAAACATCATATCGGATACGTATTTATATTTATCATCAGCTGAATACATTGATGCAGTATAGTCAGTAAATCCTTCAAGTGCTTTTTATTATTAATTGATTCAATATTTTTTCTACATGAGTCGCGAATAGGAGACGATAAGCAATTGTCATGAAGTGCAGCATGTTTCATTCGATACAAACAGTTAATCAATTGAACGCGCAAATCAATAACTATTTCTTCTCACACGCTTAAGACTCGTAAGTACATAGGTATTAATACGCCGATGACATCGCGTACATCGTTTAACACTAGAAAACCAATAATGCTCACGATGAACTTCAAAGGCACCCATCTGGATGAGCTAAGTTAGATAAGTCGGTATGTGATTTGGGTTCATCGATAAGATTGAATAAGATAGCGTTAACCTGCACGCCATGTTCCGATACTTCTCGCGCAGCAGTACGTACCAAAAATCGACTGGAGAATTCATTACTGCGCCATTCGCGGCTCCAAGTTGTCCTTGAAGCAATTCTCAAATTGCGATTAAGTTGGCGTTACTATTTCCGACTGACAATAACGAGAAGCAATAATTTTTTTTGTGCATGGGATGGACAATGCATGACTGATCTCTTCCACATGGAGGGCAATACCACAAGACAAAAGAGACTTTCGGCCTCCCTCAATTGCATTTGCCAGTTCATTTATGCCTCTCGAAAAATCCATTCGATAGCCTACTTCTGGATATACAGTTGTGCTTGAATTTGCATATGTGACCTGTTCCGAAGGCTTGCACCAAGAGTGAAGCCAAATCGGAGAATCATAATTCCATAACTCTTCGACTGTTAATGAATATTGGTCACCGAATAATTGCAGGCTATGGTTTTTCTTCGCAATGATACTGTTTGTGACTCGTGCAATCATCCCAGATTCAAACTTCAGTATTCCAACGGAAAAATCAGGAGCTGATAGGTTTAATCCATACTTATCTATTTTCTCCGGAACAAGGATATCAGCATAAGTTGAAACTTCAACAACACTACCAAACATTGCAACCAACCAACTAATTGCATATGCACTGTGCTCTAAGGAACAACCAGTTTCAAACTCGTCTTTGAAAGGCCACGCTGCACCTGACCTAGATTTCCACGTTTCGAAATTCATCATCGTTATAGGGCCATCGTCGAGATCTGCATACGCGAGCCTTATATTTCCCAACTTACCGCTTCGAACAATTTGTAACGCTGTCTGAGCGGCTTCCCCCAGAATACTGCATGGAGCGACCGCAAGCTTCGAATTGTTTGCTTTGGCGATTTGTTGTAATCGCAGACTCTCCTCAAAGGTCCACGCCAAGGGCTTCTCCGAATAGACATGCTTATTTCTTTCCAGTGCGGCCTTGGTAACTTCGAAATGGCTACGTGGTTCCGTCAGATTTACAACAATCTCGACGCGATTGTCAGTAATTAAGTGTTCTAATTCTGTGTAAGCATGAGTGTTATAACACTCGCAGTAAGCTCGCAATCGCTCGAGATTCCGGTCATGAACTCCGATAAGTTTTAGACGTGGGTGATTAACCAAAGTCTGTTGATAGAAATTAGCAGCATAACCGCATCCCACAAATGCTATTCCAAAGTTTCGCGTCTGATTAATCATAGGACTTTCGTAACTATCTTCATCCTCAAAATATATTATTGTTACTATTCAATATCGTTGATAGCTGTCACATGATTTGATCCATCTGCTCTCACAAAAAGCCATTACTGACATCCCGTTAAATTGATTGTTATTTCCCTAAAAATGCGTGTTTCTGCGCAATTGACGGCTTACGCAATAGTGCGGCGAGATACCAATATCGACCTTGGCATCTTGTAGCTGCGGATCGTCGAGAACACTAGTGAAGCTATTATGATTGGACGCTTAGCATAGAGCTTCCTTCTGCGATTGTCGATTGCAGTCGGCAATTGACAACTATCGTGTCTTATAAATTCTTTGCCAAAGCGTTAGGTATAAAAATTACAAGTTGCGCTTGTGATTAAATCCGATGATAGGCAGGATACCCAGTTGGTGATGAGTCACACGTGCAGCAAGACCCGGTTGATCATGCGTTGTGACACTGCAATTATGGAAACGGTTAGAGAAACTGCCGTTTGTAAATTCGCAAAGTTTGCGTGAGTAATGAGAATGCAGCTCGATTCAATAACCAGCGCTGAGGTGCGTACTGCACTGATATGACGTTGTCGGATGATTAATAAATAATGAATATAAATGCGGAAAGACAATCACTTTGATTGAACTTTCGATCAATCTGGCGTTGTTGGAGTGAGTCGATTATCGGATCGTGATCTACATCACTATAACTATAAGCCAATATACGCTTTCCACAAGCAATGAATTATTCGGCACTTCGACAGTGATCATTCGTCACCCGTTTACATATCTAAATCGCAATGTATTTAAGCAAGTAGAGTCGAGCTCCTCTCAGCATTCCAACAGTAACTATTAAAACAAGAATGTATTGATTTTCTTACTATGGGCTGAGATGATCTAATGGCTTAGTAAATGGAACCGGATGATGCCGCTAAGCTATTTTTGTTTGTAATTGCAGAATAAAATTTTTATAAACATGAAAGAAGCTATCAGCACTATAAAATCTGAAACCGTGCGCGTTACTTACTCCGAGCAACGATGACCACAGATATGGATCGGCCCATACAGCGGTCTTTTTTATTCCGCAAGCGACGTTGGTTAACGGGCATTGTTGTAATAGCCATCTTTATCGCTGGGACGATGATCTTCGGTTCGGCTTTTTCGGGACGCAGTGTCCGCTTGGATGCTGCAACTTTGACCTTTGGCATCGTCGAACGAGGTGTCTATCACGACTTCATTCCTTTACGAGGCAAGGCGGTTGCACATGACACGGTGTATCTCGACGCACTTGAAGGAGGACGAGTGGATCGAGTCATGGTTGAACCGGGTGATTCGGTTGAGAAAGGACAAGCGTTGATCAAACTTAGCAATACCGCGCTTGAGCTTGATGTTTTGGATCGCGAGGGACGCTTGATCGAATCAATGACACAGCTGCAGTCGTATCAAACCTCGTTAGAACAGAATCATACCGATAATGAAAAAGCCCTTGCATCACTTGATTACAACATCGTTCGTCTAAATCGTTCATTAGCACGACGTACTTCTATGGCTGGTAATGCAGAGCCAGTCGAACTTAAAGATCAAGTTCAGGATGAACTTAACTACTATATTCAGCTGCGACCCATACAAGTTGAGAACAATCGCAAGCAAGAAGAGTTGCGCTTGCGTCAACTGCCGCAAATTCAAGCCGAGATTTTGAAGTTACAGCAAGATGTGAAAGATACACGCAGCAAGCTCGATAGCTTAACGGTGCGTGCTCCGGTGTCTGGACGAATGACTGCGCTTAATGTGAAAGTGGGCGAGAATCGTAATCATGGCGAGCGCTTTGGCGAAATCACGCAAGATACCGGTTATAAGATTTCCGCTGAAATTGACGAGTACTACTTAGATCGATTACGAAATGATCAAGTAGCCACCGTGCAGATTGCTGATTCCACCGCACAACTCCATGTCACACGTATTTATCCGCAGGTTAAAAACGGTGTATTCACGGTGGAGCTTGATTTTAATGGCATGGCGCCCGCAAGTTTGGTTCCTGGCCAAGCCGTGCAAGGTCGATTAGCACTCGGAAACGATGTTACGACAACTATATTGCCAGCCGGACCTTTTCTCGAACGCACTGGTGGTGATTGGGTATTCGTTCTTACAAAAGATCGAAGCTCGGCTACTCGTCGTCACATTAAGATCGGTCGTCGCAATAATGAACAAGTTGAAATACTCAGTGGTTTAGAGCCTGGCGAAATCGTTATCACATCCGATTACACTGGTTTGGAACGTGCCGATCGCGTCGACATCAAAAAATGAGGAATCGAAATGTTGAAGCTTGAAAATATCTGTCAGCTTTATCGCACGGAAGAAGTAGAGACGCGTGCTCTCGACAGTGTTTCACTCGAGATCAAAGCCGGTGAATTTGTCGCGATCATGGGACCATCGGGTTGCGGGAAATCAACGCTGCTTAATATTTTAGGTTTGCTCGATAGCCCAACCAGTGGTGCATATTTGTTTGATGGTAAAGATGTAGCACGATATTCAGAGTCACAATTGACCGCGCTTCGACGCGCTGCCATTGGCTTTGTGTTTCAAAGTTTCAATCTGATCGAGGACCTGACAGTGGCGGAGAATGTTGAGGTGGCACTTCTCTACCGCAATGTTTCAGCCGGCGATCTCAAACGACGTGTGGCTCAAGCCTTGGAACGGGTCAACATTGCGCATCGCGCCAAACATCTGCCGCAACAACTCTCCGGTGGTCAGCAGCAACGCGTTGCCGTGGCACGAGCTCTGGTGTCCGAACCGAAATTGATTCTCGCTGACGAACCAACCGGCAATCTCGATACCATCAATGGCGAAGCCGTCATGGGACTATTGACTGATGTCGCCAATAGCGGCACCACCGTTGTCATGGTCACTCACTCTTTGGCTCATGCCGCGCTGGCGAAGCGCACGGTGAAGTTACTTGATGGCAGAGTTGTCAGCGAAACCCAAGTGGGAGTCTGAAATGTTTGGCAACTACCTCGCTGCCGCATTGCGTAATTTATCGCGCAATCG
>JAICKZ010000191.1 GCA_025927665.1 Steroidobacteraceae bacterium
AAGTATTCACGTTTTAGCATTCGCATATCTGCTCGACCACTGCGCGAGTGATCACCACACTGCAGCTGTAGTGTGGGAATGCCTGCTTTGACCAGCGGCGCCAGTTCCATCGAGCGCAAAGAGCCTTCTTCCGCACCAATCGTTGTCAAATGCAGATTCGACGACTGTAAAACACTACTTAACATGACACCCAAGGTTGATTGATCACTGCCAATACCAATGACATCACCAGTGCGCATTAACGCAAGAGGCATTTCCAAACTCATTGCGGCAATGATATTACTAACTGCAATCGGTCCTGATTTTAAAAAGTATTCAATGCCTTGTGCACTTTTATCGCCTGCAGTGCTTGCAACAAATACAATGGACCGCTTCGGCTTTTGCGGCATGGCTGTTATGGCGCGAGCCAACTCCAGCAACATAGCCACACCCGCTGCATTTTGCTGCATGCCGTTATAAACATTGTCACCATTAATCGCCGCACCGCGTCCAAGATGATCAAGATGGGCCGTAATCAATACATACTCGCGCCGCAACTCTGGATCACTTCCCGCAATCATGCCTACCACATTACTGCTGTCAGTGCGTCGCAATCCTGTCGTCGCCGTTAGTGTCAACGTGCCAGGTAATGCAAACCCCTGCGGTATACCGGCGTTTGCTGCTTTCATTACTTGCTCCCATGCATGTCCATTAACAAACAAGCGAGATGCACTCGCTGCATTAAGACGTAACTTAATTTTCAATTCAGAGAAAGGTTCAACAGGCTCTTCATCGGCATTTACCCAGCGCATGTCAGATACCCAACTCAGCTCTGCAGCACGCTGCCATGCCGACTCCGTCGAATCATTTTTTACATTATCAGTGCCGACATCATCTTGCATGATTTCTATTACTGCAATCGCACCGTGACGAATAAGATTTGCATATTTAGCATCACGCCAAGCGTAGTAATCGCGTAGTGCGGGACGAAATCGCTGTGGCGCGCCTTCCAATATCACTGCAATTCGCCCTTGCACATCGACATCAGCGAAGTCGTCGTAATCTGCTTCAGGCGCAGTAATGCCAAAACCGACAAAGGCAAGTGGCGCGGTGAGGGTCACTGGACTAGTAAAGAAATTTGCAGCAGGCAAGTAATCGTTACCATACTCAAATGTATCCGTAACGTTATCGTGCTTAAAAACCATACTGGACCCTGGCAACACCACATTCGCTTCAATCAACGGAACCCGCTGCAAGTATCCGGCGCCACCAATCGGCTTAAGTTCATATTGACGGAACTGAGCTGCCACATAGGCAGCGGCCAAATCATAACCACGTGCACCCGCCGCACGACCTTCCAGTAAATCACTGGCGAGAAATTCAGCATGCGCTTGAATTGCGCTACCATTAAGTTGAAACTCCGCGTCGGCCGCAGCAACATAAGGAATGTGCGCGACCATACATAGCAACGTCACCTGCAAAGCATATGAACAGAATATTTTCATCGCCGTTGTTCTTATCAATCCGATCATATTGTAGAAGATGAGACTTTACGTGAGAGTCATTAAACGTGCATCGCAGAGTGCCGAAAATGTAACGTCATATGCATCTGCACTCACATTGTCATTCATATTGTTACTCTGCGGTTGCACCCATACACCGCCGCTGAGAAATGAATCGCCACCCGTTCCTGTCAGCAATCATACGCCACAACCCCCCACCACCGACACTGATAATGATTCTCACGAAGACACGATTAATATACCGGAACGTAACGAAGAACCTCTGCCCAAGATTCCACAGTCACTGGGTGAAGAAGTAGCAGTGCGCGCCATCGCATTAGTGGGTAAGCCTTATCGATATGGCGGCGCCGATCTCGATGGTTTTGATTGCAGTGGTCTGGTGTTCTACATTTATCATGAACTCGGTGTCGAAGTGCCTCGCACTGCGGCTGAACAACATCATATTGCTGCAGTCGTGTCACGCGACGAACTGCAGCCAGGTGATTTGTTATTTTTTCGTATCAAACGTAAACGAATTTCACATGTTGGTATCTATGTCGGTGACAATCGCTTTGTGCATGCACCTCAATCTGGAAAACGCATTCAGTTACGCTCACTGACCGAAAAATATTACGCTCGTCATTGGGTCAGCGCAGGCCGCTTAAAATAATATTATCTGTAATAGCTTGTCTTATTAGTATGAAAATCAACCTCAACCCACGAGTAAAAGACTCCAATACATAATGGAGCAGCTTTGCCAAAACATTCACTGATAAAAAATAGTTATAAGAACAAGCATTGAATATTCCGTCTCAACGGTGTCTAAGTTACTGCTTGAAGAAAGTGTAATTCAATCAGATTGCAGACCGGAACATTCTGACCAAATAACGATATCCTCATAGATAATCAGCGATTAACAGATTGAAATATGCTTGAGGATTTACATCTGATGGCAAGTTTGATCATCATTGGGGCAGTAATGCACTTCATTGAACCAAATTAGAACAGCGGCGTACTTATTGTTATTTTTAATCGTCTTTTTATGGAGAAATAACAATTGGCATATCCATTGCAAGACTCAGCGCGTTCGATACCTAGCAAGTAAACTATTATCAAGCACGGCTGTCTATCGAGTGTATACATCCTTATTCTGGAGGGACAAACATGACAATCTCATTGTTGACTCGAATGCAGATCTCTGACGAGGTTCTGTTACCGCGACGTGCAATATCTAACGATCAACCGGTGAGATTGAGCGACCCTGCACTGCGTATCATGACGGATTTTACTCGTGAATATCCGGTTACAGTTGATGAAGAGCAATCGATTGACGCCGCGTTGGCGGAGATGATTCGGTTGGGTGTGCGCGCGATGCTGGTGATGCGCGGACAGAGAGTCGTTGGGTTCATTTCTTCTTATGACATTCAAGGTGAACGTCCCCTGCAATATTTATTGAGATCCAATCATGCACTGCATGATGAGGTTCAGGTAAGTCATATCATGACCCCTTTGCCACAGCTAGTGGCGCTTAACTGGCAAGCCGTTAAAAATGCCGACGTCGGCGAGATACTTGATGCATTTCGGCACGTAGATGCGATGCATCTATTAGTAATGGAAACCGGCACGGACTCCACCCGCTACGTTCGTGGAGTATTTTCAAAAACTAGAATAGAGCGACAATTAATTAAGCTATCAGCGGTGAGCGCATAGATATTTTGAAACGTCATGGATAATTAATGATGACGAATTGAAACTCGGTCGAGCAATTACTTGCGACAACAATTGCACAAATCAACAGCGGATCGGACGCTTTATGCGCCCGATCCATTGGCAGCCAATACTTTATCTTTGTCGACTATCTATCGACGATTGTAACTAGAAGCGCCTGATGAACTGCTGGAACTAGAGGTCGAGTATCTCGAGGAACTGCCACTGTATCTTCTCGACATGGAACTTGACATGGAAGAGGAGCTATATCCAGAGCTCATAGAAGATGAAGAACCATAGTGTGAAGTCGTGGATGACATAGATCTGTCGCCACTATTCGTTCTAGTTCCGGTTCCTGAAGGTGGACTTTGAGCGAGCGCTGCGAACGCCGCCGCTGCTGCAGCCAAACCTAATACTCGCGGAAGATATCGAGTCGAATTAAGAGATTTCATATGCAGTCTCCAGTAATTTATAACACTAAGTTAATAACGAGCATTCTTGTAAAACTCGAATGCTTTGAGACGGTATTTCTCACCATCTTCTTCTGTAAGTTCATCAATTGAATAAGCCGGCGCTGCCTGCAACTGATCACGCGAAACGTTGATAATATAGTTGCCATCGCTATCGTCATAGCTCAACAGACTCCACGGTATGGGATGATATTTCTCACCTATTCCGAGAAAGCCACCAAAACCAACAACCGCGAACATGATGTTGTTGGAAAATTTATCCAGAACGATGTCTTCGACTTCGCCAATTGTGTCTCCAGACAAATCCTTTATTTTTTTATCCAACACTTTTTTGACGGGAATAGCGGCGGTATCAACGTTTGCAGTAGACATACAATTCTCCGACAAACAGAATCAGTAACTACATTTACTCATAGGTAGAATCTCATCACGATAAGAAAATACTTTATCCGATCGTCAATTTTTTCTTACGCTGATTACATCCATGTAAGTGAAAAAGAACCCTTCAATTAATCAGTCGATTTAGTTTTATTGTCTTGCAAATGTTCCGCTATTTCCAAATGGTGATGTAATACAGGTAGGAACTGACGTGCATATTGACTAGTCGCATCATCACCATGAACGGCCTGAATTTCGAACTTCTCGATGTTTTGCCGATGATCTTTGATCATGACTGCGGTGAACTCTGCATCGAACTGTGAACCAGACAGTTGCGATAAACGATCATACGTATTGTCTTGTTCATTGTTAGGATTGACTGAAACTGCAATGTTGGATGACTGAGCTAGTTTTTGCGCAGCTTTGTTGGCGGCACTGTGATCATCTTCCAACATGCTACCGAAAGTGCGCACTTCGGAATTATTGGATTTCTGACGCGCCAACTGTCCTAGCCTGACTTCCGCTGAGTTGGCTTGAATGACTTCGTTGAGAAAATTACCATCCACATTCTCGTCATTAGCGTTTCTGTCTTGAGCATTTGTAAAGGCGCCAATACCAATTGAAATTACCAAAACCCAAATGGAAATGATGGACGATTTCATAACAACCTCCTTAGCTCAGCATTCAGTAACATCAAAGGTACTGCTCATCGCTCGTAACGGAGGTCATCAAAACCGCGACAATGCAGCAGGAATTCGCTTACGTTTTTATAAGTTCACAATCACGCATCTACACGTAGTGATCGATCCTTAACATAAAAATAATGAAATAACGACTTTGGAATAAACCAAGCCATGGTGGAGTCTTGTAAGTTTGAATATGCAATTGAATCTATTTTTTAGTGAGGGAAATGTCGATGAAATTGAAGCGTGATTGGTACATAAGTGCCGTCCTTATTGCAATTGGATTAGCAACCGTAACAACAATATCGATGGCAGCTGATACAGCTAAAGGAATTGCAGGTGACGCCGCGCGTGGCAAGAATTTGTATCAAGGTTGCGAGAGTTGTCATTCTATTGACGAAAATGATGTTGGTCCGCTGCATCGTGGAGTCGTTGGCCGTCGCGCCGGTAGCGTTAGTGACTATAACTACTCCGAAGCGTTGAAGAAATCTGGTATTACATGGAATGAACAGTCCTTGGATCGATGGCTTACGAATCCCAGTGAGTTAGTGCCAGGTACAAAGATGTTCTTCAAACTCGATTCTGCTCAGGATCGTGCTGATGTCATTGCCTATCTCACAACACTGCGAGATCCACAATCCACCTCCGCTTTAAGTCATTAATTGAATGACGACACAGAGCATTTATGTCGATACACATGGTTGCGTAGACTGCGTGACCATGAAGAATGCAATGCATTGTTCCAATACCAATCAGACAAACGCTGCCGACGTACAAGCAATTAGCCATTGGTATCGATGATCGCCCAAGGTCATCATTGGAACTGAGTGGTCGCGGTTGAGCCGGCCAAAGAAGGTGACGCGCCACAACTCGTATTACGCTTTACGATCAATCGCGAAGGCTGAGATAAAGAGGTTAGCAAATCACATACTTGCTTCAATGCGCTCGAATAGTTCATGCACCATTGAGAACACTGAAGCACTTTAATTTCAGTGTTAAGAAATAGAAACAGACATCCGATTCAAGATCTCTGGCAACTTGGCCATATTCTTAAACATTCTTTCTCTCGGCAGCTTGAATGTTTCAAAATGAATGTTCAGCGGATCATACAGAAGAGATTTCATTCCGCCTTTTTCTGCTGCCTCTATTCCTAATAAACTATCTTCTATAACAATGCACGCTGCTGGACTCACGCCCATCCCTTCCGCTGCGGCCAAGAATAAACCAGGTGACGGTTTCCATGAATTGATCACATATGAACTGTAAATATTTTTTCCGAAGAATTTTTCTAAACCAGTTAACCGGAGAGCCTGCAAAATTTTCTCAATAGGCCCACTTGATGCTACGCACATAGGCAACGAAATTTGTTCAAGAGCCAATTCAACTCCAGCAGTTGGTTTTAACTCACGTTCAAATAATTGAGTGACTAGATGCCTATATTCTTTTACGAAGTTCTCTGGCAGTTCGATTGAATTACGTAACTGTAGATCCTCAAGGATAGTACTCAATTTATTACCACGGTATCGGTCCATCATTTCACTGGCACTCTCCGATACTCCGAGTTCTCGCAACTTGATTTCCAATCCAAGGTTACAGAG
>JAICKZ010000004.1 GCA_025927665.1 Steroidobacteraceae bacterium
CGCAAAACCATCTACCACGCGCGCTAACTTGCTGATGCCCACTACTTTATTCGTGGGCAAGTAACCAACATGACAACGTCCGATGATGGGCGCCATATGATGTTCGCAATAGGATTCAAATTCGATATCACGAAGTACAATCATTTCGTCGTACCCGGCAACTTCTTCAAACGTGCGTTGCAGATAAGCCGCTGGATTGCTTTCATAGCCTGCAAACCATTCACGGTACGCACTGACTACGCGCCTGGGTGTATCAACCAACCCTTCACGTTGTGGATCTTCACCGGCCCATACCAATAGCGTTCGTACTGCAGCTTCCGCCTGCTCGCGAGATACAGTCTCTTGTTTGCGACGGGATTTTTTTTGCGAAGTAGAACGAGTGGCCATAATAATCTCCATTGTCAGCGGTCTGTGTCATGCGATCGTAGCGAAACCATAGACAGATGGAGTATGGTTTAAACGTCACATTCGTGGCTTGTTACAGCATATCATGCGTTTGTTGAATTGGCTTTATGACCCATTGCCGATATGCTGTAATCATTAGATGCAAATTTCGACAAAGCCGTTCCCGCTAATGATCTATGCAATGATTGCATCATTGCTGATATTACCCATCGGCAGCGCCAAAGCTTGGGGTAATCTCGGACATCGTATCACCGCCGAGATAGCCGAAGAATTGCTTACGCCCACTTCGCGTTCACAAATACATAATTTATTGGCAGACGAATCATTGGCAGATGCTGCAAATTACATGGACACTCATCGTGATGAACTGCATGCATACTGGCCGACATCTGCTCGATGGCACTATGACAATAAGGAAGTATGCGGTGCTGCGCCTTATTGTCGCGATGGTGCATGCGCAACACATCAGATAGAAATATTCCGTCAGCAATTAGCGGATAAGAATGCATCACGATCGCAACGCGTAATGGCATTGCGGTTATTGATCCATATGATTGGCGATATTCATCAACCTTTGCACATGGCTGATAACAATGATCGTGGCGGCAACGATACATGGGTACGAATGTACGCTGGTGCACAACGATATCGATTACACGAAATATTTGATACCGAGCTGGTTCGAGATAATGTGCATCATCGACGCGATTTTTTGTACGCCCACGAATTGTTATCGCGTGTACAACCACAACTAGCAGTGTGGCAAACAGGTAATGTCGACAGTTGGGCCAAAGAGTCTTATCAATCTGGCGCCAAGTTTGTGTATGGATCCCTGCCTGAATTTACTTGCGGCATGCAAGATTCGCACACCATTACTTTGACGCCTGAGTATGTTAGCAACGCACATGAACTGGTTGCGACACAGCTCGCCAAGGCAGGTGTGCGCATTGCGGTGATGTTGAATGAGACTTTAAAATAATTATGGCTTCCATTCTGCGTACATTGTTTACTTGGCGTACTCACAATCAATTTTTTCTGCATATAGATGGAGAGAAATTCTATCCACGAATGCTGGAGTCAATTCGACAGGCACAGCAATTCATCTCATTAGAAATGTATCTATGCGCATCAGGAAAAGTATTCGATGAATTTCGCGATGCATTGATTGCTGCTGCACAACGTGGCGTGGCCGTGCGCTTGTTACTGGATGGCTTTGGTAGTCTGCAACTGAACGCTCGCGATCGCGATCTACTGGTCGGCGCTGGCATTTCATTACGTTTCTTCAATCCGCTCAGTTGGCGCGGTGGAATAAAAAATCTGTTGCGTGATCACCGCAAAATAATGATTGTCGATAAAACCGCGGTGTTCACCGGCGGCGCTGGATTAACCGATGAATTTGTGCCCATCGATAACGATACACCGGGATGGCACGATGTGATGGTTGAGATTCGCGGCTCATTGGTCACTGATTGGCAGTGGTTGTTTGATCGTTCTTGGAATGGGATACGCAATCGGTTTAAGCGCCGGTTATTCGACGCGTCGTTTGAAGTCGAAACGAGGCAGCTTGCGAGTGGCATGGGCCGTGTTGCGCCAAGTTTTGGACCGCAGGCTCAGCTGGTTTTACAATCATTGCATCAGCAGATTAAGTTCGCGCAACAACGTGTCTGGGTGGTTACCCCATACTTCATCCCTTCGTGGAAATTCCGGCAACGATTGATACATGCCGCGCATCGCGGTGTTGATACGCGAGTGCTGGTCCCTGGGACATATACTGATCACCCATCGTTGCGACGCGCCTCGCAACGCTAATACGCAAAACTGCTGCATCACGGTGTGCGTATCTTTGAATATCAGCCGCGTTTTATTCATGCAAAAATTGCGCTTTGCGATAATTGGACCAGCATCGGCTCTACTAACTTTGATCGCTGGAATCTGCGCTGGAATCTCGACGCCAATCAAGAGGTGCTTGACACAGATTTTGCAGTACAATTGGTCGATATGCTTGACTCGGACTTTGCCAACAGCATTGAATTGCGGCAACAAGATTGGCAACTTCGACCCTGGTATCAACGTTGTCTGGAATGGTTGGCGGGGTTGATGGAGCGGTTAAGCAGAGAGTTGAAATGATCATGTGAATACCATTCATGTGATTGAAGGTTGAAGCAGATGATTCACTTATTTCGTGGAGATCGTCATGAAGGCACATAGCATTGGCAACTTTATTATCACCATTGGATTAGCATTGCTTGCACAACTTCCCGTCGTCGCCAATGCTCATAACACTTATGCAATAGAACGACTGGAATTCAATCGTCGTGCTGCAGAACTATTTTTGCCGCTGTTTTGGCGCGAGGATAGTAATAAAGACGGCGTGATTCAGCCCGATGAACTGGCGGTGCTAATTGGGTTTGGCAAACCTCACGAAAATGAATTACAACATTGGGTTAATGACCATCATCAATTTACACCACAGTTTGCGGTCGCTTTTCATCGCATAGCCAGTGAAGATACTGCCAATAGCAAGGCATCTAAAAGCGAACGCCTGAAACTGGTGAAACAAGAATTGGCGCAAGGGCGCAATACATTGGTGGAAACGGACTTATCAGGTGCCTCTTCCGCCGACCTCGCCTTGGTGCATCATTTGATGAACGTGGCAAAACAAATTGAGATTATCTATGCCAAACAAAAAGGTGTGTTTGGCTTGCGGCAAATGATTCCGCCAGATGATCTTGCCAGTGAAATGTTGTTTTATCGAAATCAATCGCCTTTTTGCGAATCGCCCAGCATGCGAAACAAACCTGCATGCAATGCGTTGGCAAAAGCTCCGGAAAAAATTTCAGGCCTGTATCCAGCAGCCATCCAAAAAAATAAACATTTTTGTGAATCACTTGCGAGCGCAGATAATGCTGCACAGTTGATGGATCATTTTAGTGTCGTCGTTAAAGGTAAAAAACCTGGCAGTTACCAATCCGTACCTTACAACGTCATCTACAGAAAAGAGATGCAGATCATCGCCAGTGAGCTTGACGCGGCGGCGAATGGATTGGACGATTCTGAAACCGCATTCAAAAATTACTTAAGAGCTGCGGCGACCAGCTTTCGCGACAACAATTGGGAACTGTCAAACCGCGCATGGGTAGCGATGAATGCGAACAACAGCAAATGGTATGCACGCATTGCGCCCGATGAAGTGTATTACGAGCCCTGTGCATGGAAGGCAGGTTTCGCCTTGCAATTGGCACGTATCAACACTGCATCGCTTGCTTGGCAACAAAAGCTTGAGCCATTAAAGATTGAAATGGAACAAACGTTAGCGAATATGGCAGGTGCGCCGTATCAAGCACGCGATGTGAAATTCAAAGTACCCGATTTCATTGATGTAGTACTCAATGCAGGCGATCAACGCCCGCCCGTCGGTGCCACCATTGGTCAGTCGCTGCCCAATTGGGGACCGGTTGCCGAGTCGGGTGGTCGCACTGTGGCGATGACCAATCTTTTCAACGACGCCGACAGCGCAAACACCGCAACGCGATTGATGTCCTCGGTTTTCTGTCGCAACACGAACCAGATGGCGATAACCAATCCCGAAGACCAATTGATCACTTCATTGCTGCACGAAGTTGCACACAACCTTGGCCCTGCACATGAATATCGTGTCGACGGCAAAACTGATGTGCAAGCATTCGGTGGACCCATGTCTTCCACACTGGAAGAATTGAAAGCACAAACCTCGGCCATGTTCTTCACGAATTGGTTGGTGACAAAAAATCTACTGACACCCTTACGCGCCAAACAGATTCATACCTATGATGTCTCATGGATGTTTGGTCACATTTCACGCGGCATGTATACAGCGGACGGCAAAGCGCTGAACTACAGTCAACTCGCGGCCATCCAACTTGGATGGTTCATGCAACAAGGTGCAATAAGTTGGCATGCTGATGAGATGGCATCTAATGATAAAGACAAAGGTTGCATAGAAATCGATTACGACAAACTGCCCTCTGCCATTCAATCGCTTGAAACTCGTGTGTTGAATATCAAGGCACAAAATAACAAACCACTGGCAGAGCAGTTGAAAGCCAATTTTGTCGATGACAACGATGACTTTGCCAAGTTGAGAAGCACGATTACCGAACGTTGGTTACGTGCCCCCAAGGGAACGTTGGTTTATAGCCTACATTATTAATCGGAATTATTGGTATTAATGCCGCAATGGAATTGATACCTTACGACGCAACATTTAAGTCCATGCAGAATGGGAGAACGCAATGAGTCCTTGTCAACAACTGCAGCAAATAGGTCAAAGCCTGTGGCTTGATAATATCACCCGTGGCTTGTTGAATGAAGGTGTGTTGCGTCGTTATATAAACGACTACGCGGTAACTGGCCTTACATCCAATCCCACGATTTTCGATGAAGCACTTGGACACTCCGACGCCTATGATGCAGACATCGCGAGCAAAGTGCGCGACGGTATAACTGGCGAAGCGTTGTTTATGCAACTTGCTTTAGATGACTTGCGACGTGCTGCCGATTTATTTGCGCCAACATTCTCAACCACAGCCGGAGTTGACGGTTGGGTATCTATGGAAGTCTCGCCGCTATTTGCCAACGATACGTCCAGTACCATCAATGCCGCTAAACAGATACATGCGCAGGCCGGTCGCGACAACTTGTATGTAAAAATTCCCGGCACACCCGCCGGCGTCACTGCAATCGAAGAATGCATTTTTGCAGGCGTTCCCATTAACGTGACTTTACTGTTCTCGCGTAATCAATATATTGCCGCAGCTGAAGCTTACTTACGTGGCATTGAACGCCGTATAAAAGCGGGGCTTGATCCGCATGTCAGCTCCGTTGCTTCGTTGTTTGTCAGTCGCTGGGATAAAGCAGTTGCATCCACCACGCCTGCAGAGCTGCATAATCGTTTGGGCATTGCCATCGCTCAACTCACGTATAATGCCTATCGTGAATTATTGTCTAGCTCGCGTTGGCAAGCATTGGCCGCGGCAGGTGCCAAACCACAGCGTTTGTTATGGGCCAGTACGGGTGTGAAAGATCCGGCAGCACCAGCAACATTGTATGTGGAAGCATTGGCCGCACCTGACACAATTAACACCATGCCAGA
Organism: Steroidobacteraceae bacterium; assembly: GCA_025927665.1. Lineage (GTDB taxonomy): Bacteria > Pseudomonadota > Gammaproteobacteria > Steroidobacterales > Steroidobacteraceae > CAILZL01. The sequence continues at coordinate 5,537 of JAICKZ010000004.1, forward strand.
AGGCACTTTGCAAGCATTTGCAGATCATGGTGAAGTAAAAAATTTGATGAGCACTGATTTGACCGACACCAATAAATTGCTCGCGCAGTTTGCAAAAGCCGGTGTCGATACTTCTGCATTGGAATTGCAATTACAACGTGATGGCGCCAATGCATTTGTAAAATCATGGCAGCAACTGATGCAACGCATTGATAACAAAGTTAAGAACCACGAATCTGTTAACAGTTAAAATTGCTATTGTCGCCGCAACAACCAGATGTTGGATTTGCGAATCAATTTCTGAAACGCAAAGTATTTGCCATCCGGCGAAGGAATCCCCCAATTAAACTGCGAACCCACTTGCTGACGTAAAATTTCCGCAGTGCCATCCAGTTTGATGTGCAATTGCTCAAGCAAATCACCACTGCTGCAACAACTGACGTAAAAGCCTTTGCCATAGGCATCCCAGTACAATGTTGCAAATGGATCAAACCCAGTGACATGGATGGTTTTGGTCGTAACAGGAGTGGCTGCAATATTGATAATAATAATATCGTTAGTGCCCTTAGTCGTGTCCAGATAGGCAATACGCGATCCATCATAGGAAACATCCCAATAAAATGGGTTGATGGGAGCAACCCAATTAACATGCGTAAGCTCTTTTCTTTTCCCAAGCCGAGGATCAAATTCATAAAAAATTTCATGCCGATCGACATGCTCAGCCAACACACACTTATTGACACCGGTCGCGCAGTGCAAGCCGCGATAAAAATCCGCTTGAGTATCGATCAACTGGCCGTTGTCGCTGCTCATTGATTGTCGCATCAATGACGTTTTGAGATTAACCGCCAGTGAGGTGATTTCTTCCGGCATAAAGTAAAATAACCATTTGCCATCAGCCGAAATAACCGGACGCAAGTAATCATGTGCATCGCTTGTCAACGCATGCGCATCTGTTGAATTAATGTCTTGTTGATAAATATTGTAATGTCCGCTGCGATTGGAAAAGAACAGCACACTGCGGCTGTCAGGTGCCCATGCTGAAGGAAGATTTTGGCTGTCATTTAATGTGAGGCGAATAACATTACTCAGCTCATTGCCTTCTTTGTTCAAATTGGCAATTTGAACCGTAGAGTAATAACGGCTCATCACCATCAACAAAGTCCGCCCATCCTTGGTTGCGTTGAACGCCGATTGCATTCCATTTGTTGCAGCGGCGATCACTCTTGCAACAGAGTGAAATCCGCTGGTTAAATGTATCGATATGGATACCAACTGAGTATTGTTGCCATCACCATCGAGTTGTTGCGATACGAGTAATTCATCATTATTCAGTAATCGAAAGACAGGAATATGATACGGTGAATCAAACAACAGTGTTGTTTCGCCACTGACGATATTGCGAGCCTCAATTCTGCTGCGAGTTGTATTTGCATTGAACAGGCAATAAAGAATGTATAGACCATCCTGAGAGAATTGTGGCAGTGATGCAAACTTAGTATTCTCTGGTGCAACGGAGAATAACTTTGCATTCGAGCCATCGCTGTTGGCAATCCACAACTGATTCTGATTGCGCACAAAAACAATATGTCTGCTGTCAACAGAAGGCGCGGCCATGCGAGCATCACGCAACAGCAACTCAGCTCTGCCGCCCAACACCGGCACGCTCCATACAGTGGACTCGTAATTCTTCGGATTGATACTGCTGATGAGTAAGTGAATGCCATCGGTAAACCATTCAATATGGTCAGGCACCATTCCTTCCGGCGAGGTCAGTGTGTGTCGTTCAACGACTTTGGAATCACCCACAAACAAAGCCGTTTCATCGGCAAACGCAATCATACTGCCGTCGGGAGAAATCGATGCAGTAAGAATCGGTAACTCTTCGGAATTGGTCGTAAGCTGTTTGCTGCTGAAGACGGGACGGCCAAGCTTTGGTTGCGCAATAAATCGATATCCCAAAATGCAGACCAAAGCCAACACCAGTAATAGATTTAATCCAATAAACCAACGAATTTTACGGCGTGCTGCAAATGACAAGCTCTCATCCGATGGGGTGGATGAAGTCGCAGTAGTTGACGGAGTGATACTTGGTTTCTGTTCCTGCATAGCCGAGTTGTTCGACTGAATCAAAGTATGTTCATTTTCTTCAGAGAACATTTGCTGTGTGACTGTGATCTTACGGAAAAACAATCCAATAATTATATAGAAGCCATAGGTGCTTTTAAGGTAAACGCCGCCGTGGTTTTGGCGTTGATTTCTTCCACTGTGACGCCAGGGGCCAGTTCAATCAATTCAAATTTTGAGTTGCGATCTGGTCGTGAAAAGACCGCCAGATCCGTAATGAGCATATCCACAACGTTGGCGCCAGTTAGTGGCAACAAACACTTTGGTTTGAATTTCGCACTGCCATCTTTCGCGACATGTTCCATCACGACAACCACGCGCTTTACACCGGCCACTAGATCCATTGCACCTCCCATACCTTTGATCATTTTGCCGGGCACCATCCAATTGGCCAAGTCACCATTTTCAGCGACTTCCATCGCTCCAAGAATAGACAAGTCGATATGTCCACCTCGAATCATCGCGAAGCTATCGGCCGAGGAAAAAAATGAAGAATAAGGTAATGTGGAAATAGTTTGTTTGCCTGCATTGATTAAATCCGCATCTTCTTCACCCGCGTATGGAAAAGGACCCATGCCGAGCATTCCATTTTCCGATTGCAACACAATGTGCTGATCATGCTCAATGTAGTTGGCCACCAACGTAGGTATGCCAATGCCCAAATTAACGTAAAAACCATCTTGTAATTCTTTTGCAGCACGCGCTGCCAACTGTTCACGTGACCACATCTTCAAGACCTCGGACGCACCGTGCGTTGCTCAATCTGCTTGGTATAATGAGTGCCTTGTATTAAACGCTGCACATATATTCCCGGCGTATGAATATGGTCCGGATCGAAGCTTCCTGCGGGCACAAGCTCTTCGACCTCAGCCACTGTCACTCGTGCAGCCGTTGCCATCACCGGATTAAAATTACGCGCCGTCTTACGATATATCAAATTGCCTTCGGTATCGCCGCGCCATGCTTTGACAATCGCCACGTCTGCAGTCAATCCCATTTCCAATATATAGGTTTGACCATTGACTATCCGCGACTCCTTACCTTCTGCAACTGATGTCCCTGCACCGGTGCGTGTATAAAAACCATAAATACCTGCACCGCCGGCACGAATGCGTTCGGCTAATGTCCCTTGCGGATTAAATTCAATTTGCAACTCACCCGCAAGATATTGACGCTCGAACTCTTTGTTCTCGCCTACATAAGATGAAATCATTTTTTTGACTTGTCGCGTCTTAAGCAACATGCCTAAGCCCACATCATCAATGCCTGCGTTGTTGGAAATAATGGTGAGGTTCTTGACAGACGAATCTCGTAACGCCAGCAACAAGTTCTCTGGAATACCGCATAGTCCGAAGCCACCGGACATGACGGTGATGCCATCGCTTAACAAACCTTGTAATGCAGATGTGGCATCAGGAAATACTTTACGTTGATTCGAGATCGCAACAGAAGGAATCATGTCATGCCCCTGCTGAACATTATTGAACGACTTTCAGTTTACCTTTTAAGTACTCTTTAAGCTTACATGCTGACGATGATTAGTGCACGAGTGGAAATCATACTGTGTACAAATCGAGAAACAATAGCTTCGCTCATTACCTATTTCCAGATTATCAAACAATCAATTCGATCTATTTGAAATATGAGTGGCATCCTGAACAATGAGATTGCAGATAAATCATCTTATTGGACGAATTTGGGAACGTGCTGCGTCCATAGCGCATCTAATGATATAGCAGAGTTTATAACGTCCACATTTCATTCGGAGAATTACTATGTTCCTGACCTATGCTGCAATTTTGTTTGCCCTTGGCGCACTGGGTGGTTTATTTTTGGCGGTGCGAAGTTTCAAGAAGCAAAGCCTTCCGGTGTCGGTGGCTGTCTTGCACGGGCTCTTCGGTGCAAGTGGGTTGGTGTTGTTATTGGTAGGTGTACTTACGGGATCGGGCGGCGACAAGGCACGGATTGCACTCATCGTGCTATTGATAGCTGCGCTGGGTGGCTTTTACCTTCTGTCATTCCATGTGCGTAAGCAAACACATCCGCGTGCGGTCATTGTTATCCATGCTTTGGTGGCAGTCATTGGCTTTTTGACGTTATTGACAACGGTTCTTTGATGCCTTTGACTAAAGCAATCGTATTTTCTCATCATGAAACAATTTGGAAAGCATCCGTTGCATCCAGCATTGGTGCACTTTCCCATCGCTTTTTGGACGGCGGTGCCCATACTGGATGGAATGTACGCGTGGACGCGTGACTATCTCTGGTGGCAATGTGCTTTTTGGTGTACTGCAATTGGATTAGCTTCTGCACTTGCGGCGATGGTCGCTGGCTTTATGGATTTAATGACACTGCCAGCGAACCATTCTGCACAAACAACTGCACAACGTCATATGCTTCTTATGGCTAGCTCTTGGTGCTTGTTCTGTATCGATCTGTTGCTACACCCGCAACACGGCGAACCTACTCGTGTTGGAGTTTGGCTCGGCTTTGGCTGTTCATTAATAGGTTTTATCTTGCTTTGTGCGGGTGGCTATGCTGGCGCGCAGCTGGTATACAACTTTGGTATTGGTCAACGCGGCGAACATTCAAAGAGTTCCACGCTTTGAGATTCACACAATATGAGAAGAAATTCGCTTTACGCAATCATTCCAATGGAATTGACATCGTTACCTTGCGCAAACTGCGAGTCACCAAACAATCTGGCAACATCGATGATCGGAATAGTTTTGCCACGATGGCTTACGAAACACAAAGCGTGATCCTGCCATTGCGATATTTCTTCTGCAGAGGGTGTAACACTTTGCGAATCTGCAATCGTCACTCGTTGTGGAAAAGTACTTGCGCCCAGCACACCATACTCAGTTAAACCTGTGTCGTCTTTCCATCCCAACACACAAAAATACTGACATGCTGCAGTAGGCAGATTTATTAACACCGGCAAATCAACGACAGGCATTAATTGCTGCTGCCAAACGAACACGGAGTTGCAATGTGCTGGCGCCATCGGCAAATGAAAACGCAACGAGGTGTCTTCCACTACGTGTAATAAATTAATGGCGCTGACCAGCACTCGAGTCGGTCCGCATTCCAACAACCACGCTTCAGCGGATTGATTTGAAATCGCTTGGCTCATGACTTCATCCTCTTGATGTGCTGTTCAAATGAAATGACATCGCCGTCAGTGCGAGTTACCAAATGTGCATACATTGACGAAGCCGTGGTGGCCAGTAACAACTTTCCTGCATGGACCATCAATTGCAACACCGGGCTGCGTGGATTGAGCATAGACCGTGGCGTGGGATGAAACACAATATCGGCGCGAGATAATAACTCGACAGCGACACAGGAAAGTGCATAGTTTGCTTGCCGATTTTTGATTACCGCACAAATGCGATGTTCATCAGGCACATAAGCAAGACATTGTAAATCCGCATTCAATGCGAACACCGGACATTGGCCATCCGCCAATGAAAGATATCCTGAAGAATTTTCACGAGCGGATGCACCTTCTCCAATTGCATCGTCGGCATATGCATGCATATCCAGTACCGGCTCCAAAGCGACCACATCACTTTGCAACACTACTACCGAAATGTTCTCTAATTGCAGTACGACAAAGCGCTCTGCCCGATCAAATAGATTGCCGCTCCATTCACGCACCGACGCAATCATGCAGGCTTCACCAACGCGGAAATTTGCTGCAACAATTGATCTTCTGCATAAGGCTTGGTCATGTAAACGCTGACACCTGCGGCGGCCGCTTGCTTGCGATGTTTATCAGTGGAACGTGAAGTGATCATGATAATCGGTATGTCATTCATGCCCGCAGAATTACGTACATGCGTTGACAATTCGATACCATTCATGCGCGGCATTTCCATATCCACCAACATGATGTCTGGGCGCTTACCCTGCATAAGCGTAATCGCTTCCAAACCATCGCGCGCCAATCGTACTTCGTAACCGGCGTCGCGTAACAATTGCTCCATGGCACGACGCACGCTGAGTGAATCATCAACCACCAACACGGTCGGTATTTTATGTTTACGTTCCTGCACATATTCTGCAATGTTGTGATTAATAACCGTGCTGTATTGATTAGCAAGGCTACGATCACGCAATAGATCCGGGATGTCCATCACTGGCGCGACGCTACCATCACCAAGAATGGTGGCGCCGACGACACCAATCGGTTGCGGTACAAATTTGCCCAATGGCTTGACCACCAGATCCACTGTGTCCGTTACTGCTTGAACCAAGATCGCAACAATGCGATCCGCACCAACTTCGACGAGCAATGCAGGTCGCGATACACGCTCGTTGTTGCGACGATCCATCGCTGTACCCAACAGTGATTCGAGACGATGGGCCTCATATACCTCATCACCAATTTGCGCCGACAAACCATTTCCCATCATCGACAACTTGATCGCTCTGGAATCGACGATTTGACGCACACCGCGACTGGCCACTGCCACCATATGCTTGCCACTACGAATCAATAACGCGTGAGCTGATAACAGCGTAGCAGGCAGACGAATAGTAAATTCACAAAACTTGCCTTGCACCGACCGAATGTCGAGTGAACCTTTCAAGCTCTGCACACGATCATGTACAACGTCCAATCCAATACCGCGACCTGATATTTGTGTTACCGAAGATCGCGTTGAAAATCCTGACTGCAATATTAATCGCGCCAATTGCACTTCACTTGGCATCGCACCAGCATTTAATAGGCCACGCTCCATCGCCGCAGCTTGAATCGCTTGATAATCAAGCCCGCGACCATCATCCTTAACACGCACGACAATCTGATTACCTTCACGGCCAAAATTAATTTGCAACTCACCCTGCGGCGATTTACCCGCATCGATGCGTCGCTCAGGCGATTCAATGCCGTGATCAATGGCATTACGCAACAAATGCATCAATGGATCTATCAGTTGATTAAGACTGTCACTATCGATCAAGGTCGCTTCGCCTGCGATGACCAACTGCACTTGTTTGTCGAGTAAACGACTGGTCTGACGCACTCCGCGTTGCAATCGACTGACGATAGTTGATGCAGGCACCATGCGCATTTTCAGGATAGATCCTTGCGCTTCATTATGATGTTGGGCTTGACTCAGCAATAGTTCTTCAAGTGTATCCACCTCGTTTTGCGCAGCAGCGCTCCATTCACGCGAATCCACTGCCACTTCTGCAAGTCGGCGACTGACGGTATGCAACTCGCCATATTGATCCATTTCCAGCGCGTCGAAGTCGCCGTTATTCGCACGTAACATTGGTACACTGATACCACGTATATCGACCAGCTGTTCCAGTTCATTTACAAGCTGTTGCAACATGTGGGTTTGTCGCTTCACACCTTGCAGTTGAGATTCGACACGACGCAGCCCTTCTTTGAGCTGACTACCAACAATTTTTGATTCACCGGATAATCGCAACAAATCATCGATCTGCGTCATGGCGACACGTAACATCGGTACGTTGTCGACCTGCACATGATGGGGTTCTTCACGCGGAGCTGCCGTTTCTTCACGTAAAGTTGGAGCTACCGTTTCTTCATTCGGCAACGACGCGAGTAGGCTATCCAATTCCTGTTCAATATCGTTCGCTGTAGTGATCGAGGTGAATTGTTTATCCTCATCACTATTATTATCTTCGACATGATCTTCATCATCATGATGATTGATCCAATCCAACATGGCTTGCAATATAGTCACTGCTTGAACCGGCGCACTGCCAATACCGAGTAAAGTTTCACTCATGGATTCAAGGCAATCGGCTGCATCTTGAATGATGCTGGCGGTCGACGATGAAGCTTTACCCTGAGCGGAAACTGCGATCAGAATGTCTTCCAGATAGTGTGATATCTCAGCAATGCCACGAATACCCACAGTATTCGCCGAACCTTTTAATGTATGTGCCAAACGCTGCGCCAATTGCATGGCTTCATGGTCATTTGAACTAACCACCAACTGTATTGCAGCGGATAACTCTTGGGTTTGCGTAGGCAACTCTTGCAACAAACTATCGAGCAATGCTTGATTGATATCATCAGACACTTGCAACGATACCATTTCATCTGTCGCGACCATGACACTCTCAACTGCTTGAGAGCTGAGCGCTGACCAGTCGGGTGATTGCAATTCCGTTAAAATGATACTGGCCACTTTTTCGTTCAGTGGCATGGAAAATTCATCGGAAATAATGTAATCGAATAACGCCTGCGATGTAGAAGTTGTGCCAATATTATCCAAATAATCCAAAGCCAGCGCCGGCCAACGATCCAGTATTTCGCATGCATGCATGATTTCAGTGGAAGATGCTGTATCGAGCAAACAGGTGGCTTCAACAATGCGTTGCAGAAAGTGTTGCAGGCCACTTAAGCCAAGAGATTCACAAGCACTGGTTAGACGTTGAACTTGCCAGCGATAATCTTCCAGCGAATGTTGCTCGCCCGCTAAAGCAGTCGTGGCTGCATATTCAAGCGATTGCTGCATGACTTCCATATTGCCTTGCAATTCATCGCGAATCATCTTCACTAATTCAGCTATCTCAGCGGGCAGTGCGGCACCTTCATTACTCTCATTACTCATTGACGGTTCTGTCAATAAGGAATCATGAGAAGCCAGCATTGCACCGGGCAACACCAGCGTCGGATCGGCATCGACGTGTTCGTTGCGATGACCACCAACAGCCAACTCCGCCACCGCAGCAGAGAGTTGCGTCGTAGAGTCGCCATCAATATCCAACATCATGGACTTGTCAAACGCCTCTTGCGTTAATCCATCACGCGGTTTATTTGACAAGCCACCATGCTGAAAGTATGCATTCATCGTTATAACCAGTTAATTATGCTGCACGTGAAGGCAATTTGAATACACCCACTGATTCCACCAGCTTGTCGGCGTATTCCACCAAGTTGCGCGTCTGTTCACCTTGCTCGCTCAACTGTTGACTGGTCTGTGCCGTACTTTCACGAATCAGTTTTGCGTAATCTTGCAACTCATTAGTAAGCTTGGCTTGTCGCAACGAACTCACAGAAATTTGTTGTACTGATTTCACCAGCTCAGTAGTTGTGTCCTGCGTGGCTTGCATCTGGCGACCGGCTTCTTCTGCCAGCTTCGATCCTTCTACTACCTGTGTAATAGCGGAGTTCATCGCTGACACCGTATCCTGAGTTTCAGCTTGAATACTGGACACCAAGGTCGAGATTTGTGTGGTTGCTTCACGAGCGTTTTCTGCCAGACGTTGCACTTCGTCTGCCACCACCGCGAAACCACGACCTGCTTCACCGGCAGATGCAGCGTGCATGCTGGCGTTAAGCGCGAGAATGTGCGTACGTTCTGCGATGCTATTAATAAGACCTACCACGCCGCTAATTTCTTGCGAACGTTCACCCAATCGTTTGATACGTTTTTCCGTTTCACGAATCGTGTCACGAGTCGAGCTAATACCCGCCACCGTGGCAGTCACCGTACGCAACGCGTCCGCAGTGGTTTTGATAGCTGCGTCCGCGCCCACTTGCGATAAACGTGCAAGCTCTGCAATCTTGTTCATTTCGTTTGCCGCGACGGCCATGCGCTTGGCGGTTTCGTCAACTTGTCCACGTTCTTTCTCTGCCACCACCATCACGGCGTTGGACTTGGCACGAACATCATTGGATGCACGCGACACCTGGCTGGAAATTGCAGTCACACCGCGCAACACCTTCACCGTTTCGTCTGACAACGCGTTAATAGCGTCGGCCACCGGACCGGTGATGTCTTCATTCACTGGAACCTTCACGCTCAAGTCGCGTTTACTGAGTTCGGCCACTGCTCGCAACACGTGAATGATCGAAGTGTTCAGCTGATCATTTTCTTTTTCCAGACGTTCATTAACTGCTTCACGTTCGTCCACCATGGTATCGAACTGGCGTGCGAGCAAACCTAATTCATCAGTATTTTCGGAACGAGCGCGTGCTCGCTTATCACCTTGTGCAATCTTGATCATGGTTTCAACCAAGTGCTTGGTAGGACCTGTTACACCACGGGCGATCAATACGCCCAAGACCGCAGCTACTGAGATCAAGATCACTACAATGCTGGTAGTTTGCAATTGAGTTGCACGAGCGCTTGCAAGTTGTTTAACAAATTGTTTATCGAGCTGTGCCAACGCGACGTCAATCGCTTTAAACACCTCGTCGATGGCAGCCGTATATTCACGCGTGTATTCCTGTGAAGAATAGGTAGGTAACTCGGTTTCAATCGTTTCTTTTTGAGAAAGATCATATACGCGCTGGGCTGCATCAAGTGCAATATTAGATTGTGCTTCGATGTCACTGCGAATTTGTGGCGCGACTTCAAACACCGAATCAAGACGTCGTTTGGCGATGTTCTTGTTCTGTTGTATACCCGTTAGAAGTGAAGCCAGTGTTAGACGATCAGCAATCGCAGTGGGTGTATGGTTGGTTTGCGAAAGAGCCATCATACCGGCGCCTTTTGCACGGCCTTCACCCATGTATTCCGATAGCGTTGGGAGTGCAACTAGTGTCGAGTGAATCAACGCGAAGGTTTCAGGATTCGCGTCGAGCTGCATGTTGGAATAGGCAAGTATCTCTTCCAAGAATAGCAATAGGTCTTGTGATTGATCCGTATGGCGTTGATAGCTCTGTGGCACCGTAATAGTTTTGTTCGCCACTGCAGTAGAGAATTCTCGCCAGTTTCTTTTCAACTGTTCCCAGTGCGCCACGATGCGTTGATCACGTTGTAAATAAGTGCGATAGATGTTATCGGCGTCGACAATGGCGCGATCCACTTGCGCTTGCTTCTCAGCACGAGCCTTCGCCAAGTCTTCCTTACCACCCAGCACGTTTGCAGCCAGACCGCGATGCTGTTGCGTAAATTGTAGTACCGGCAACACTGCAACCGCCGCTGGCAAACCAGTTCTTTCTGTCTGAATGAAGTTGTAAGCAGATTGTTGCGCTTTCCAGAACAGGTAAAACGGTACCGATGCGGTGAGAAACGCCAACGCGCCCAAGATTGCGAATTTTTGCCATAGAGGCAACCGACCCAGAAATTTCATCGCGCTCTCCTAAATATAAACTTACTTCAAACTTGAGAAATGGTTGTATACACGAATCAATTAAAATTCTTACGCGGCGACTTGTAACGCCTGCGCACTAAAGAAGGTTTCGTAATTCAATTCCAGCCATAAAGTGTCGTCGGCAAACAATGCGCCACTTACATGATCGACCAGCGCGGTGGGCAATAACGGCAGTCGCGATGATTTTTCGATGTTACGTATCGTCTTCGGCAAACCATCGATCATGACGCCGACACGATTGTTACCATCGCCCAGGATAAGCAATGATTGCTGATGCGCATCGTGCAGTGATGATTGTGGTTTTTGCGGTGCCGTAGAACTTTCGATAACTCGACAATCGATAATGCCCGCGACATCCCATACCGGGATCAATGCACCTTGTCGATTGACGTAACCACACAGCGCTGCAGTGACATTCGGAATGGGATATATCGTGGGCGCGCGCAACAACTCGCTGAGAACACCCTCTGCAACCAAGAAGTTCAATGCACCAATGCTGTATCCAAAGCGTAATATTTCCTTACGCGAGACCTGCAACCGATCCAACGGCGCAGGTCGTGCCATACTCGTCAATGCTTGCGATGGCAACCACTGTGTCATGATTAACCAACAGCCTTGAGCTGCTCGACAATTTGATCTGCAGTGTAAGGTTTGGTGACATAGCCCTTGCCGCCTTGCATCTGCGCCCACATCTTGTCGGCTTTTTGTGCCTTACTGGTGACAAACACCACTGGAATGGCTTTAGTTGCAGTGTTGTTGGACAACTCGCGTGTTGCAGCGAAACCGTCCATCTCCGGCATAATGACATCCATAAAAATGACATTGGGCTTTTCTGACAAAGCTTTTTTAACCGCTTCGCTTCCAGATGTTGCCGTTGATACTACGCAACCTGCGTCACTGAGAATGTTTTTCAAGTTCTGCAATTCAGCAGGTGAATCATCGACAATTAATACTTTGCTTACCATGATGTTGACTCCTAAACAGATTGTTTGAGTGATAAAGAGTTGTGGAAATAAACTTAAAGAGCGCGCACAGAAGCTGGATCCGGAACCATTGGCAATCCAGGCTTCTCTGCAATGGCGGTCCGTTGCACACGAAACTTGTCCAATACCTCGATCAAACGACGAAACTCAACTGGCTTGGTCAAATAGGAATCACATCCAGCCAGTGAACCTTTGACACGATCGAAGGGCGAGGCTTTGCTGGTTAACATGACGACTGGAACCGTATTTTTTTGACGATTCTTCTTGATGGTTTTGCATATCTGGTAGCCATCAGCACCTGGCAACATCACATCCAGAAATACCAGATCAATATTGTTTTGTGACAACGCATGCAAGCCTGCCTCACCACTGTCGGCAACAAACACTTGCACACCTTGCTCGCCAAGCGCCAACTCCAACTGTTTACGTACAGTGGCACTGTCATCAATGACCAGCACACGAGCGCCATGCAAGTTGCCCGTGACAATGGTGGCCGCCTTCTTGCGGTTTGGATTGCCCTTTGGGTTAAGACACATATCTGCCTTACCCAAGGCAGTAAGCAGCTTCATAGAGTTAAGCGGACGTTGAATCCATATTTGACCATCATCAGCTACGGCTGTCTTTGATACTAAAATACCAATGACATTACGGCGTTGCTGCCGCAGTGTCTGCCATAACGTCACTGCTGTATGGTTATCCGCGTCGATAATAAATAATTCTGCGTGAGAATATTGTTCGGTATTTTCTGCAAGCTTGTAAGCCAAACCACGAGCTGATACGACGTCCATAAAGCTACGTACCATATAAACTTCCGTTACGGGCAACCGCATTAACGCAACGCAAGTCATGCATTACTCCCGTACAGGTTTGCACCCGATGTGCGCACTAAGATGATCATTCGAAACTCCGAGCGGTTTGAAAAGCGAATCTACAAAATTCACACTACTAACTGCTGACATAGTTAGCCTTTAACTACTCAAGCGACGAAGTTAACGGCTTACGTGCAATGTAATGACCACGAATATCGTGACGGACGTCTGGTATCCAAACCTTTTTTACGATGTAAAAAGAATCCACTCGCAAACACTTAGTCCTATTGCTGAAAAAGTTACGAGAAAAGCACCATGAATATATTTTTATAATTTTTTATTGCTTGATGATGATAAAGACACTTCGGATTGTGCGTATATTTATAAACCATAAAAATCAGCAATCAAAAATATAACTGATTCATTACTGCAAGTCCGTTATCGCCCTGCTCTATGATTGCGCATGATGATTTGCTTCTCTTTTCAATAACATTCGGAAGCACATGTGATGTCGTGAAAACATCTTGCATGCCACTTGTCAGAGATTTTTTAACGACACGATAAATCGATAATTTCAGAGCAAAGAGTTCATTTTCAGGGGTCACATTATTGATCTCGATACCATTAACTTTCTATGTCAGTAATTACTCATAGCTACAATGTAAATGGCGAGATTTTAAACAAGTACTCAAATTGATCACGTCTACGATAAACTAAGCTTCCTATGTTTATCAGATGATTGAACGTGCGTACCAAAATATTCCAAGTCGACGCGTTTGCGACCCAACTATTTTCCGGCAACCCGGCGGCAGTAATACCAATAGAAAAATTTCCGGAACAATCGTTGATGCAGGCGATTGCAGCAGAAAACAATTTGGCTGAGACGGCTTTTATCGTCCGCGACGATACTGATTATCATATTCGCTGGTTTACTCCTACAGTAGAGGTTCCACTGTGCGGCCACGCTACGCTTGCGAGCGCTGCAGTTGTAATGGAACGACTTGAACCCGGACGCGAACAGGTGGTTTTTCATTCCATGAGCGGAAGATTGCCGGTTATCAAAACATTAAATGGCTATATGATGGATTTCCCGGCACGTCACTCAACCATCGTCAAACCACCGCCCGACCTAATTGCTGCAATTGGTCTTACGCCTATTGAAGTCGTTGCCGACGCATTTAACTACCTCGTACTTCTTGAGGATGCGGAGTTGATCCGTAAGCTGTCTCCAGATTTAAATGTGATCGCAACACTTGATCGCAGTGGCGTCATTGTCACTGCAAGAGGTGATCAACGTTATGATTTCATCAGCCGTTACTTTGCTCCAGCAAAAGGAATCCCTGAAGATCCCGTGACCGGTGGTGCGCATTGCGCGCTTGCTCCTTACTGGGCGCAAAAATTGGGGAGGACAGAATTCCATGCCTATCAAGCTTCCAGACGCGGTGGTGAAATTCGGTGCCGATTTCGAGGTGATCGGGTTGAACTCGAAGGTGCGTGTATCTTCTATCTGGAAGGACAAGTGGAGATCTAAATATGTGGCTTGGCTTCTGTCATTGTGGTGCGGTCAAATTCAATGTCGATTACACAATCACTGAACTCACAACATGCGACTGCTCACTTTGCGTAAAGCGCAATGCAATTATGGCGAAAATCCCAGAGCATTCGCTTACTGTTTTACAGGGTCAAGAATTATTGACACTGTACGAATGGAATACTCGCCGAGCCAAACACTATTTTTGTTCCCGCTGTGGCGTTTACGTGTTTCATCGCAAGCGTGCTGCACCCGACCACTTCGGCGTCAACATCTTCTGCTTGAACGGTTTCGATGTCGCGTCAGTACCAGTGCGAGCTACGCAGGGAGCCAATATGTCGATCATAGATCCCAATGCGCGCGAAGAATGGCCTGGGCCACGTATCTTCTAGAAACTGGAAAACTATTTCCGTGTTGACGTTAGTAACACTTGAAAAGTAAGGGTATTGAAGCATCACGCGGTCCAAAAAAAATCCTCTACGACTTTCATCATAGAGGATTTCTTTTCAACAACCGAAGTTGAAGTTGTTGCAATTAGCCGTTGGCAGCTGTTTTTGCTTTCGCCGCTTCTGCAATCACCACATCAGCCACATTCTTTGGCACCGGATCATAGTGCGAGAATTCCATGGTGTATGAGGCGCGACCACTGGTCATGCCACGCAGATGTCCGATATAGCCAAACATTTCTGATAATGGCACGGTTGCCACCACGGCGATATTGGTGCCACGTTCCAATTGCTCTTGAATCATGCCACGACGACGATTGATGTCACCAATTACATCGCCCAAGTAATCACCCGGAGTGACGGTTTCCACTCGCATCACCGGCTCCAACAGAATCGGCGATGCTTTGCGAATGGCTTCGCGGAAGCACGCTTTACCCGCGATTTCGAAGGTCAATGCATTCGAGTCCACATCATGATAACTACCGTCGGTCAAGGTCGCACGGAAATCCACGGTGGGATAATGTGCCAACACACCATCTTCCTTTTGCATCTTCAAACCTTTTTCTACCGCAGGCACATACTCCTTCGGCACCGATCCACCCACAGTCTTATCAACAAACTCAAAGCCTTTACCGCGCTCCAATGGTTCAAAGGTAATCCACACTTCTGCGAATTGGCCTGCACCACCAGTTTGTTTTTTGTGCACGTACTGTTCGTCGATCTTCTTGGTGAAGGTTTCGCGATACGCCACTTGCGGCTGACCCATGACACCTTCCACACCGAACTCGGTACGAATACGGTCAAGCGTCACTTCAAGATGCAATTCGCCCATGCCACGCAAAATGGTCTGGCCGGTTTCACGATCTGTTTCCAGATGTAACGATGGATCGGCGCGAACCATCTTGCCGAGTGCGGCATTGAATTTTTCCTGTTCCGATTTGTTTTTTGATTTCACTGACACGCTGATCACGGGGTCAGGGAAACGCATGCGTTCCAGTACCACTGGATTGGTTGAGTCACACAAGGTGTCACCGGTTTCAGTTTCGGCCATCGACACAAGCGCGATGATATCACCGGCACGTGCTTCTTCAATGGGATTGGCTTCTTTAGCAAACATTTCCACCATGCGGCCGATCTTTTCGCGCTTGCCGCGTGTGGAGTTTTGTACCGATGCGCCCTTGGTCAATATGCCCGAGTACACGCGTACGAATGTCAGTGCGCCGTAAGCATCGTTGATGACTTTAAACGCCAGTGCGGAGAACGGCTCATCATCGGAGCATTTGCGTACACCAATAGGCTCACCATCGGCATCTACCGTGTTGATGGCCGCAACGTCAGTGGGCGCAGGTAAATAATCTACAACCGCATCCAACACCTGTTGTACACCTTTGTTCTTGTATGAAGATCCACACAGCACTAAATTAAAAGCCGACTTGAGCGTACCTTTGCGTAAGCAGGCCATCAGCACTTCCACTGAAGGATCGACGCCGTCATTCAAATAAGCTTCCATCGCCGCATCATCTTGTTCCAAGCAGGTATCAATCAGCTCGGTACGATACTTGGCGATCTGGGCCAGAATGGCACGATCACTTGGTACAGTGATATTCATTTTGTCAGCAAGATCATCAGTAATGTCGAGGATTTGCCATTCCGCGTCCTTGTCATCGCTATCCCATACGTAGGCTTTCATCAACACCAGATCAACCATGCCTTTGAAGTTATCTTCAGAACCAATTGGCAATTGAATTGGCAGTGGACGTGCACCCAAACGTTTCTTGATCATGTCCACACAGCGCATGAAATTGGCGCCGCTGCGATCCATCTTGTTTACATAGCAAATGCGCGGCACACCGTAATTATCGGCCAGGCGCCAGTTGGTTTCGGATTGCGGCTCTACACCCGCCACGCCGTCGAATACGACGACGGCACCGTCGAGTACACGCAAAGAACGATTCACCTCAATAGTGAAATCGACGTGCCCAGGAGTGTCGATAAGATTGATCTTTTTGTTGCGCCAGAAAGCCGATACCGCCGCGGATTGAATGGTGATACCGCGCTTTTGCTCCTGTTCCAGGTAGTCGGTAGTGGTGGACGTTTTCAGATCCTTGGTATCGTGAATATCAATGATCGTGTGTTTACGGCCGGTATAATAAAGAATACGTTCCGTGGTGGTGGTCTTACCCGCATCAACGTGGGCAATGATGCCGATGTTGCGGATATCAGCAAGCGGTGTAGTACGAGGCATGATTCATTTCCGTTACTAACAAAATGGTTTTTAAAGGCTTCGGATCGACTGGAGCAAATAGCCCCCGACCCCGTATAAAGCAAGGCGCGGCATTCTAGCGAAGTAGCGTGTACGAACAAGAGAAAAATGCGCTTATGTCCATGAAAAATGCGATTTTTTCTGAAAACAAGGCCAATTGGGGGGCTTCAGCCAAGGTCCGAGGCGTGGTCGTTGCGCAAACCATCGCTATTTGTGATTGATACGTCAACATTGCCCTGGAATACTCATGCATGCATTTTCATCAGTGACGGCATCGGAACGGGTATTTAGGAACCCAGAAATGGTAAGAGCCGCAAAACCAATTTGAAATACTCGATCTGTTTCTGCTTGATTTTCAGACTTACCTTTGCTTCTACAGTTGCCTTTGAAATGGGTGTAGCAAGGACAATACTGGAAACTCGGACATCGTATTGAAATTTCACTTCATCCATACCATGCATCAACTTTCTTCAACTTCATCAGCAACTCATATCAATGCCGGTTCCTTCGGCCTTTGGTTGAAACAAGCACGCGATGCATTACGCGGCAATGGCGGCATGGATGTCCCTTGCGGCGAATGCGTTGGTTGCTGCACTTCATCTTATTCAATTTTGTTACGACCACATGACACTGCTCTGGATATTGTACCGGTACAGTTTCTTTCTGGCGTGAGAGGGATGGCTTATCCACACGCTAAGATGAATCCATTAGAAAACGGTCATTGCCCAATGTTCAAAGCGGGCTGCTGTTCAATCTATTCAATGCGGCCACAAACTTGTCTGGATTATGACTGCCGCATATTCGCTGCAGCGGGCATTGATGCAGGCGAAACTCGACCGATCATCAACAAACGCATCAACGAATGGCAATTTGATTACGCCTCGGCAGAAGATCGTGACGCTCACGAGGCGATTAAAGCAGCCGCCGCGTTTATTACAAAACATACGAAGTCTTTCCCGACTGAACACGCGTTCACCAATCCGTCGGCCATCGCAGTACTTTCCATCAAGGTCTACGAACTATTCGTTGGTCTTGTTCACATTCAAGATGAAGTGAGTTTTATAACACGCATCATTGAGGCCAGCCGAAAATTTGACGCCATGTTTTGATCGACAATGACTTGTCTGTCATCAGCAACACTTACGTTGCCCATTACTAACCCGTTATTTCACACCAATATTTGTTTGTCGTATCAGTCGCAGATATCTCAGATGCCGCGAACACATTGCGGCAAGTTACACAAAAATATTTACATTGCGTTGGGCAATGAGTTTCGCATTGGTGCAGCGATGCAAAGCGACAACTAATAGTTTTCACTGTCATATAAAAATTATTTTTTTATGAGTTTGTTTACTTAATTATCTCCACAGATTGTTTTGTGGATAACTAGTCGTAAGTCGTACATTGCAACCAAGGGTTTCCGCAATATTCTTTGTGATGCTGGTTGCATACAGTGTCTTTACGCGATGTTGTTTCAACTTATCTTCTTCTGAACAACATCTTTACTGTGTGACCAAATTTATATTTGTATGGTGATGCGTAACGCTAGGAGCTTGAGTATGACGGCGCTGGACTTGCCTTACCAACCATATGATTTTCGATTGCGGTTGCATCACATTGGGTTGGTAATTTTTTTATGAATGCAGTATTAAAGAAACGCCTCCATCACTTTGAAGCGCGTTCCACCTGGAGCGATCTTGCTGCATCACTACAGCCGTTGCGCTCGACACCGGAGGAAATAAAGTCGCTGGCTGCGCGCAGTAAAGTAACACCTCCCATCATTATCGTCGGCGCCGGACCTGCCGCGCAAGAATGCGCACGTCAGATGAGCACAATGATGTCAGATGATTGGATATTGGTTATCAATGGTGAGCAGTATCTTCCTTATCATCGAGCACAACTTTCATCGGTGCTGGCCACCGGAAGCGAAATAGATGCGCTATTCGCTCATAATTTTTCCGAGCGGATACATTTTCTTCATGGCGTCAACATTAATGCGTTAGACCCGCAACAAAAAATGATTGCTACCGATGAAGGCATCCAATTTCACTATCGTAAATTAGTACTGGCAACAGGATCATGCTCGCGTCGACCACCATTGCAAGGGTTAATCGGTCCACGTGTATTTGATTTTCGACAGTTGAGTGATCTGGAAAAAATCGCATCATTCTCACCGCGTCGAGTCGCGGTGTTGGGCGGCGGTTTGCTAGGTATTGAAGCGGCACGCGCGTTGAAAACCTTCAGTGAACAAGTCACCGTGTTTGAATATTATCCACATTTGTTGCCGCGCCAAATGGATCTGGAGTCAGGCAAACGCTTGGCAGATCATCTAATCGCGCTGGGAATTGAGGTTCATGTCAATGCACGATTGATTACTGCTGAAAGCAATGGCATGCATATTTCGTTGTCAGATGAAAGTGATGCTACCTGGAATTTTGAAGCAGTGGTGTGCGCTACCGGCATCAGCGCCAATATGGAGTTGGCACAGCAAGCGCAGCTGCAATGTAATCGGGGCATCGTGGTCGATGACAATCAACATACATCTGATCCCGATATTTATGCTATCGGCGAATGCAGTGAACGCAATGGACAGGTCGCAGGCAACTTAAGCACCAGCCTTGAACACGCACGTCGCGCCGCATCGGCCATCTTTGAAAAACCTCCAGCCCCGCAAGGGTTCGCAGAAGTGTTTCAATTGAAGATCGGCTCCTGTGTTGCAGTCGCCATTGGTAACGCACGTCCCGCAGATAGCGCCGCCATTACTTTCACGCCAAATAGTGACAGTTATTACCGCGTGATTGTTGATGAACAACGCATTGTCGGCGCAATACTCATTGGCGATGCAAAATTGGATTTCTCGCCGTTTACAGCAGCCGTAGAGCAACGTCTCGAATGGACTGATGCCGTCGAAAAATCTTTTCTACAAACCGGCCAATTACCACGTATCGATTTGCTTTCAGCCGATACAGTAACTTGTTTCTGCACTGGTGTTACGTTTGGGCAATTGTGTCAATTGCGTGATAGCGGACTTAGCCATGAGAGCATCATTGCACAAACCGGCGCAAGTCAACATTGTGGCTCTTGTGCACAACGCGTTGCACGCATCACTTCAGGTACTGGCCTGGTGTTGCAAAAAACGCCTCAACCAAAAGGTCTGTGGACTGCAACTTTGTTATCGGTATTGTTAATTGGCGCAGCATGTAGCGCATTGGTAATGCCGTTTGCAAGTAGTTGGCAATCACCTTGGCGTGCAATTGATGAGTTGTGGCGTAATAATTTGTTGCGACAATTATCCGGCTATGGATTATTAAGCTTGATTGCATTGGCGTTCTGGCCAGCCTGGAAACGTCGATCACAACGCGAAGGCAAACGCCGCCAAACCATGTCATTACTATCGTGGCACATGATTATCGGTTGCGCCGTCCTCATTGGCTTTGTTGCTCATACAGGCGCACGTCTTGGTCATGGACTTAACAGCAGTTTAAGCTTGGTATTCGTAACGACAATACTACTCGGCGCGGTTTCATCAGTTGCTTGGCGACAAGCAGCGCATGGTGCGCGTCAACGAGCAGTGGCACAACGAATCCGTTCATTGCACTGGGTTTCGCTGTTTCCTATCCCAGCTTTGCTAGTTATCCACATTATTAAATCCTATTATTTTTGATGAAACCTTCACACCGGACGGCGCTCGGCGTTTTACTTTTTGCGTTATTAATCTCTGTCTACTATGGCGTAAGCCTTAGTAGCAGCGACAAACGCACCTTCATGCCTGATAAGGTAAGTTATTCACATCATCAAATCGAAATGGCTTGCAGCAGTTGTCATGGTGCCGCCTTTTCCAACAAAGTTGAAATAGAAAAAAGTTGCCATACCTGTCATGCAGATGAATTGAAAACCATGGAAGATGCGCATGGCACGAAAAAATTCGGTGACCCGCGCAATGCGAAATGGTTGCAAGCAATGGACGCCAAACAATGTTTAAGCTGTCATCAAGAGCATGTGCCTGAGCAGACACATACCATGTTGGTATC
>JAICKZ010000303.1 GCA_025927665.1 Steroidobacteraceae bacterium
CAGGACGAAACGCATTGCCCGCAATAGAGTTCTCAACTGCAGGAATAATCACGCGCAAACGAATCGCTAATTTTGCTTGCATGATCAATTGTGATAGAGCCAGCACACACGCCGCACCGCCCATATCTTTCTTCATCAACAACATCGATACCGATGGTTTAATGTCCAATCCCCCGGTATCAAAGCACACACCTTTTCCCACCAATGTCACACGTGGATGATTCATGCTATCACTGCTGCCATTGTTCCACTCGAAATCGATCAACTCGGGTTCAACCGTGCTTGCACGACCTACAGCATGCACAGTGGGAAAGCCAGCTTTCAATAACTCATCTCCGGTATAACGACGAATCGTCGCATTGAATTGCTTGGCGATTTCAACAGCCGCATGCGCCAATGCTTGCGGTGTTAAATCACTTGCGGGTGTGTTGATCAAGTCGCGTGCAATGCTGCATGCAAGATTCAAACGTTGCGCCGTCATCAACGTTTGTTGATCAATAATCAGTATTCGCGAGTTACGCGCTGCATTCTTCTTTTCGTCGGGTCTTTTGTAGCGATCAAAACGATACTGGCCGTATTCCCATCCCAGTACAAATTGCTTTAGTTCTGCATTATTCAATGCGGTAGCAATTTGATAAGTGCCTTCTGGTAAACGATCTGGCAATGCTGCACCATGCCATAGATTAATATTTTCGCTGCTGGCACGCTGTCCCAGCCCATACACCACTAACGCTAAATGTCCTTGCGAATCGGGCACCGTTACAACTTTACCGCGCTCACCATGAAAACTTTGTGCGGCCAACCAATTACTCACCACTTCTTGTTGTTGAGCGCGCCAACGTTCCCAGTCGTCTTCAAATATCAGATGGATTGGAATAACGCTTTTTGTGGAATCAGTTTGAATTGTGGCCAGCATATGCACGCTACCTAATTAACTTGGAATACTAAATACATGTCACAGAATATCAGGCTGCATAGTATGCGCCGAGACTGGAAATTTGCGTGTAAAATAGCACCCAGCCATTGACAAATCATCTGCTTATGTGATGCTATCCCGCTGTTTTTTAGCAGACTGACTTTGTAGTTTTTCAGTCGACAAAATCAAAAACCCCGCAGCAATAAACAGCGGGGTTTTATTTTTATATATAGTGAGCTAACAATCCAAATTTAAAATTGCCAAGTTTAAATTGATTCTGGATTTTTAATTTGAGCGCATTCTTTCAGGAGTTTCATATGCAGATTTATTCGCAAAAAGACGTCAAACCAAAAGCACTTAAAGGTGCACGTATTGCCATTCTGGGCTACGGCAGCCAAGGTCGCGCTCATGCGTTGAACCTGAAAGACAGCGGTTATGACGTCGTGGTGGGTTTGCGCAAAGGTGGCGAAAGCTGGAACAAAGCCAAGAAAGATGGTCTGCAAGTTGCCGAACCTGCTGAGGCGGTGAAAGGCGCCAAATTAATTGCCTTCCTGGTGCCAGATCTTGCGCAAAAAGATTTGTACAAGTCAGTGCTGGATAACGTTGCATTGGGCGCGACCATTCTGTTTGCGCATGGTTTCAATATTCATTACAAGCTCATTAAGCCACGCAAAGATTTGGACGTGGTGTTGATTGCACCCAAGGGTCCTGGACACTTGGTGCGCCGTCAATATGAACAAGGTTATGGTGTCCCCTGTCTGATCGCCGTGGAACAAAATGCCACCAAGCAAGGTTTCCACAATGCACTGGCTTATGCCGATGGCATTGGTGGTACTCGTGGCGGTGTCATTAAAACCACCTTTGCTGAAGAAACTGAAACTGATTTGTTCGGTGAGCAATCCGTGTTATGCGGTGGCACGACTGAATTAGTGCAGAAAGGTTTTGAAGTCCTGGTCGAAGCGGGCTATCAGCCAGAAATTGCTTATTACGAAGTGATGCATGAATTGAAGCTGATCGTTGATTTGTTGCATGAAGGCGGTCTGGCCAAAATGCACAAGTACGTGAGCGAAACTTGCAAGTACGGTGATCTGACGCGTGGTTCACGCATCGTTAACAAAGCCACCAAGCGCGAAATGAAGAAAGTGCTGGCAGAAGTACAAAGTGGCAAGTTTGCGCGCCAATGGATTGCAGAAAACAAGAAAGACCAGAAGAAGTACAAGCAGTTGATGAAGAAAGACCTGGCACATCCAATCGAAAAAGTGGGTGCCAAGCTGCGTGCACGCATGCCATGGTTGGAACAATAAATCCCCTACTTGCTGTAGAGTGGATACCTCATCATGCCCGCACCAGCGGGCATGATGTTTATTGAGAGCCGGAAAAGTTATATTCTTGACCATATGAATACTCCTGACTCGAATCGAGACCTATCGAACCGCGTTTTGATTTTCGACACCACCTTGCGTGACGGCGAACAATCACCCGGTTGCAGCATGACGCAGCCGGAAAAACTGCGGGTTGCGAAAGCGCTGGCAGAACTCGGTGTAGATGTGATTGAAGCAGGTTTTCCTGCTGCATCACGTGGTGATTGGGAGTCAGTCAATGCCATTGCACGTGAAACACATGGACCTCGCATTGCGGGACTTGCACGATGTCATCAAGATGACATTACTAAAGCATGGGCCGCCTTAAAAGATGCCGACAAACCTCGCATTCATGTGTTTCTTGCTACCAGTGCGATTCATCGTGAATTCAAACTCAACATGGCCAAGGACCAAATCATTCGCACCGCCGTTGAAGGCGTAAAGTTTGCTCGTGATTTATGTGATGACATTGAATTCTCACCTGAAGACGCTTCACGTACCGAACCAGAGTTTTTGGCTGAAGTCGTCGCTGCAGTGATTGCCGCTGGTGCAACCACCATTAATGTGCCGGACACGGTGGGCTACACGATACCTGAAGAATTTTATGATGTGTTTCAATATCTGAAGCGCAATGTTCCTGGCATGGACAAAGTTGTCTTGTCGGTGCACTGTCATGATGATCTGGGAATGGCAGTTGCCAATAGCCTGGCCGCAGTGCGCGCAGGCGCACGTCAAATTGAATGCACTATTAATGGTATTGGTGAACGCGCCGGTAATTGCTCACTTGAAGAAGTGGTGATGGCCATCAAGACTCGTGAAAATCAATTCAGAGTGCATACCAACATCAACACCACAAAGCTTTATCCCACCAGTCGCCTAGTCTCGCAGATTACTGGCATGGCGATTCCACGCAACAAAGCAATCATCGGTGAGAATGCCTTCGCACATGAGTCCGGCATCCATCAACATGGCATGCTACGCAATAGCTCAACATACGAAATTATAAATCCTCAAGATGTAGGCTTGACTCGTACACACTTGGTGCTTGGCAAGCATAGTGGTCGTCATGCATTCCGTGAACGTGTAAAAGAATTGGGCTTTGTACTTGAAGATGCTGAACTGAATTCTCTCTTTGAAAAATTCAAAGCACTAGCGGATAAGAAAAAAGAATTGTTCGACGGCGATATCGAAGCATTGGTATTGCAATCTGAATCCGATGCACCTGGCCCATGGCAACTGCTCGAAGTTCGAGTCAGTACTTCACCCGGTCAAGCGCAGGCTTCGGTAAAGCTGCAACATCCTGAAAAGAAACTTGTCGAAGCGACCGTCATCGCTGCAGGCCCTGTGGATG
>JAICKZ010000054.1 GCA_025927665.1 Steroidobacteraceae bacterium
ACGAGTTCACGGCTTTCGTGCCCGTATGGCCACTAAAGGTGGACGATTGGTGTTGGCGCGTCGACGCGCTAAAGGTCGCAAACGTCTTTGCGTATAGTTTTTAAATTTAGCCTCTAAAGTTGTTATCGGGCCAATCGGAATTTTTTCAACGATAAAAGCTTTTTAAAGCCTCCGATATTCTTCAATTCATCACACACAAGTGCCAAACTTTATCAGGGCACAGCGGCTGATTCATAAACGTCAATTTGATGCGGTATATCAGAATGGCCGCAAATTGGCCGACTCCTATTTTTTAATATTAAGTTGCGATAGTCAATGTCTCACGCCGCGCCTTGGCCTATCCGTTTCCGCCCGCAGTGTAGGGAATTCAGTGAATCGAAACCGAATAAAACGTATTATTCGTGATTCCTTTAGATTGAACTGTGACCAATTTCCACCGGTTGATATTGTTGTCAACACCAGATCTGGTGCTCGCAATGCCAGCAATATTCAGTTGCGCGATAGCTTGTCACGGCATTGGATTAATTTGGTGAAGCGATGCGCGGCACGTTGATATTTTTAATCGATTGTTATCGTTACTTACTAAGTCCATTGCTTGGTAGAAACTGTCGATTTTATCCAAGCTGTTCCTGCTATGCCCGAGAAGCGCTACAGTTACATGGATTGCAAAAAGGCATGTTACTGAGCATCCGGCGAATAAGGCGTTGTCATCCTTGGCATGAAGGAGGCTACGATCCCGTACCTTCGCATCCCCTCTCAACCTCCAATTCAAGAATTCTTATCTGCAAGTAGTTTTGTCTATGTATAACAAACGTTTTATCTTTTGGGGCGCTTTAGGCGCATTGCTTTGGCTGAATATGATGTTGTGGCAGCATGATTACCCAGCTGTTGAAATGTCCACAGTCAGTGCACCCACATCGTCATTATCGAGTAATGTTCTGTCCTCTATTTCTTCGTCGAATGCCAGTGTCTCATCTTCAGCCGCCTCAATATCCACGCCTGTATCTAGTATTGAATCCGTCGGTACAAAAATACACGTCGTTACTGACGTATTGGATGTTGATTTAAACACTCGAGGTGGTGCTGTTGAGCGCGCTGACTTATTAAAGTATGCCTTGGACAAGGATCATCCCAATACTCCTGTACGTTTACTAGATGATAAAAAAGATAGTCTATTTACAATTCACTCCGGTTTATCAAGTGCCAATCAAGGATCTGCGCCCACCGATCAAGCGTTATTTTCTACTGATGCGACAAGCTATAGATTAAGCGATGCACAGAATGAATTGGTCGTGAATCTTAAGTGGACCGATGGTAAAGGTGTCAACGTAACTAAATCGTTCGTCTTTCATCGTGGCAGTTATAGAATTGAGGTGCGATACACCATCGCCAATTCCAGCAATGTGCCTTGGGAAGCCGCTTCGTATGTTGAATTATATCGACACGATCTTCCTGTCAGTCGTTCGATGTTTAATGCAGAGACCATGTCATATCGCGGACCTGTCGTTTTCGATGGTGCTAAAAATCATAAGCTTGATCGAAATACGGAGGAAGCAAAGAACTATAAGGAAATCATAACTGGTGGCTGGTTAGCGGCGCTACAACATCATTTCGTGGTTGCTGCTATTCCTGCGGGCGACAAACCCTACGAATACGCTCTTGCTCGTGATGCAAACAATGATTTTGCACTAACTTATAAAGGAGCACCGGTTTCGGTACAACCAAATCAGACGGGCATGATTGATGAAAAACTTTTTGTTGGACCTAAGCTTCAAGATCAATTAATTGCAACAAGCCCTGGACTGGAGAGAACCGCCGACTACGGCAAGTTAACTTTAATTGCCCAACCTTTATTTGATCTACTGAAGTTCATCCATAAAGGAATAGGCAATTGGGGCGTTGACATTATCATCGTCACCCTATTAATCAAACTTGCGTTCTATTGGCTTACCGCTTCCAGTGGCCGATCCATGGCCAAAATGCGCACGCTTGCCCCCAAACTAAAAGCACTACAAGAACGTTACAAAGATGACCGGGAACAATTGGGCCGCGCAACAATGGAGTTGTATAAAACTGAAAAAGTGAATCCAGTCGCGGGTTGTTTGCCGATGTTAATTCAGATGCCCTTTTTTATGGGTTTTTATTGGGTGTTATTAGAAAGTGCAGAAATGCATCAAGCGCCTTTTGTTGGCTGGATAACCGATCTTTCTGCGCGAGATCCCTACTTCATTTTGCCTATTATCATGGGTCTTGCAAACTTTGCGCAATTCAAAGTAAATCCACCGCAAGCCGATCCGACACAAGCAAAGATCATGGCATTCATGCCCATCGTGATGACGGTAACGATGGCTTGGTTTCCAGCAGGTTTGTTGTTGTACTGGATTACCAATACTATTTTTTCGATTGTGCAACAGTGGCGTATCAATCAATTGGTTGCAGCCGATACACAACGGCGCAAAACCTAATTTATTCCAGGCACATGCCTGACCTATGGGTAACAGTGATTACGACACGATAGTTGCCATCGCAACTCCACCCGGTCGAGGTGGAGTAGGCATAGTGCGTATTTCAGGAAAGCAAGTTGGCGCTATTAGCTTAGCGTTACTTGGCAAAGTGCCTAAAGTTAGGCATGCATCATTAAGCCAGTTCAAAGATATCCATGGCAACGTCATTGATACAGGTATTGCAATTTACTTTGCCGCACCCGCGTCTTTTACGGGTGAAGATGTTATAGAAATGCAAGGTCATGGCGGACCCGTTGTTTTAGATCTGTTGGTTGATCGCATTGTGCAACTTGGTGCACGATTGGCGGAGCCTGGCGAATTCAGTCGTCGCGCGTTTCTTAATGACAAGTTGGATCTGGTTCAAGCGGAAGCCATCGCCGATTTGATTAATGCAGAATCAACGCAATCAGCACGTGCCGCGATGCGTTCGATGCAAGGTGAGTTTTCGGCACAATTGCATCAGCTGACCGATGCCTTAATTACTGCCCGTTTGCATATTGAAGCAGCCATCGATTTTCCCGATGAAGAGCTGGACCTGATGAAAGATCAAGTCTTGTTACAACGTTTGAAACATACATTAATCTTGTGTGATCAGATTCAACAACAAGCCCATGCTGGCAGCGTGTTGCGTGAAGGATTGAATGTGGTGATTGCTGGTAAACCTAATGCAGGCAAATCCAGTATTCTCAACTGTCTTGCAGGATATGAAGCGGCGATTGTCACTGAAGTACCTGGTACGACTCGAGATGTATTGCGTGAACGTATTCATATTGATGGCATGCCAATTCATATTCTTGATACCGCAGGATTGCGTGATACGGCTGATCTTGTCGAAGCAGAAGGCATTAAGCGCGCGCATGCAGAAATTCGCAAGGCCGATCACGTGTTGTATGTAGTCGACGCCAGTAGCAATGAGAAATTTGATATACAAGACGCATTGGCTTCGATGCCTGAAAATATAAATGTAACTATTCTGATGAATAAATGTGATTTGATAGCGCAAGATCATTTGGCGGCTTCTTATTCGTCGTCACACTCGCTCCGATTATTATTTATATCTGCAGTAACCAAAGCAGGCATAGATTTATTGCGACAACATTTAAAGCAAGTGGCGGGATTCATCAATTCAGAAGCCGGGTTATTTCTTGCACGACGTCGACATCTTGATGCACTCAATCGTGCACGCCAACACTTACAAAGTGCACAAGATAATTTATTGAACCGCCATGCAGGCGAACTGTGCGCTGAAGAATTGCGTTTAGCGCAAAATGACTTAGCAGAAATCACCGGCGAATTTACTTCTGAAGATTTATTGGGTCGAATTTTCAGCACTTTTTGTATCGGGAAATAGTCTTAAGTCCAAGGAGTGGCGATCGCGAGTTCTATCTGGCAGAGTCTCAGGACCAATGTATGAGCGAGATACATTCGAAATATAGCTTTATGAGCGCGCGGCTTTTTCTGTTTCACCTCATTTCATCCGCATTATTCGTCCTGACGATATCTTGTCGAGCCGCTG
Organism: Steroidobacteraceae bacterium; assembly: GCA_025927665.1. GTDB lineage: Bacteria > Pseudomonadota > Gammaproteobacteria > Steroidobacterales > Steroidobacteraceae > CAILZL01. The sequence continues at coordinate 4,021 of JAICKZ010000054.1, forward strand.
CTCCCGTTGAACCGACCGCGCTCATTGGGATAGACCATATTCCCTTTGTAGTGGAGAACTTGGAACAGGCGGCGGAAACCTACCGACATTTGGGTTTTGTTATCAAGCCAGGCCATCTTCATGTGAACAGTATTCGCAATGAGCACATCAAATTCCCCGACGGCGCGGGTATCGAGCTGCTTACGGCTTCGGAGCCGGTGGATGAATTGGCCAAGCATTATCTTCAAATGCGCGCTCAAGGTGAGGGACCGGCGTACGTGGCTTTTCATACGGGTAATCTGCATAAGCTCAGGCAGCGACTCGATCGGCTTGGTGAACTTTATTCCATACATGACAATATTTTGGAGCTGGCAAACCCCGCACTCAAATGGCTTTTTATTTTTGAGGGAACCAACCAATCGTCCACAGACCTACCCGAGCACTTTGCTCATCTGAACACAGCAGATGCCACACGAGGTGTGTGGATCGCTGGGGGAGATCAGCAGCATATGTTGTCTTTCTTTAAGGGAATGGGTGCTCGTATCGAACATCGCCGTATGAATGTACCCGATCCGGTCAAGGTGACGGTTGCAATCGTCGCGAACGGCGAAGTCGTCTTCTTACCGAGTAACCGGCAGCTCATTACGGGCAGACCTATCGTTGGAGTGGTCATGCATGTGCGCGATCTGTCTGCATTAACGGATGTGCTTCAGTCCACTGGCGTGAGCCCAATCCAGCGTTCGGTCGGTTCAATACCCAATGTTTTTGTTGCGCCACAGAATACGCGCGGTGTCTGGCTAGAGTTTCACGAATAATCCTTAACACCATTGGTTCAAAGGCTCACCGCTATATTTGAGTAGTGCTTTTCTTAACAAAGTTAATTGCTTTCACAAGCTTTGGCAGTTTCAGATCAGCGTTTCAGTAGTGACATGAGGCGTTACCTGTCATGTCACTTACTTTAATCAACTGCTATCGGATTTCCCTGCGATTAAGTGATCTGTTCGGTTGATCAATATCTTGATCATTTCTCGGCGGGGTTTTTGCAGGTGGCGAAGGCGCTGGTCGTGATGGCGCAGGGTTTTGATCAGCTCTTGATGCGGGAGGAGTTTCAATAGGAGCTTGAGATGGACGGGATTGAACAGGCGGACGCAGTTGCTGTTCGTCATGCACCCATGATCCAATTCGATGATGTTCAGGTTGTGGTGACTGTTGATTATTTTGTTGTGGCGGCGCAAAGCGTTGCTGAGTGGTGTTGGGCTGCAGTGTTTCATGACGGTCACGCGAAGGATTATCACGCCATTCTCGGCGCTGGTTTTCATTCACATCATTATCATTATGCTGCGATCTATCTTCCAGATGATCATGACCACGGCCCCAGCGGTCAGTGCGATGTTCATTGCCATTATTATTTTCAGGAGAATTGTTTTCATGACGCACTTCATCACGATGTTCATTCATCGAGTGGTGCGGCGAAGTTGGTTCTATCATCCGCAAGGAACCACCCACTGCAATATTGTGTGGTGTGGGTAACTCAGGATGTGGAATAAAAGGAGTTGGCCTACGTTGAACAACCACTTCGCGTTCCATAACTTGTGCTGGTCGAGAGATCACATGAGTGTTACCAAGCAACGCTGGACGATCGGGTCGAAAGCGATTGATGGTTTCAAACGGGCTTAAGCGTTTTGCGTCAATCGGTAATAAATTACGATGAATGTTACCAGCTGATGTAAAGGTGACTGCCGCTACAACGGAGGCACCACCACGATTAACGAACATACCTTCGTTCGAATGTTTATATTCGCGATCGAATTCTTCACGCTTAAGTAAGCTATTGCTAATATTGACTCGTGCAAGATAAGCATTACTGGCTTTATAGTAAGGACGATATATTTCACGTGGTGCTAATGGTATCCAACCGACGGAACCGCCACTGGCGTTGATTGAAACCGACGCGCCGGGACTGCCCACCCAAGCTACCAAAGCAGGCGCATAAACTGCACGTACTTCACGTTGCCCCGGAACCCAACACCAACGATGATGCACTTCCGCCCAACGTCCATAATGAGACGGCGTAAATCCCCATGCGGCGTCATCAATCCAAGTCCAGCCCCAAGGCGCAACCCAATCCCAATGACCGAAACGATAAGGTGACCAGTCATGCGTTACCTGGGACGGATACCAAACATTTCCATAGCCGGTTTCCCAGCGCCAATACCCGTAATCATCGAGATCTTCGTAACCGATTACATTCTCGTCGACATAGCGCGCCGCCGTGGCATTACGTGCCCTGTTATTACGACTCGCCACCCAGCGATCAAAATCATCTGGATCATTCAAATCATCAAATTGTGCATTCAGACGATCACTGCCGCGCAAACGCAATTGCTCGTTTTCTCGCACCGAATAGTGTTGACGTTCGCCCGCCACATCGGCGCTGCCATTGCGAACTTGCACGATGGTTAAATCATCGTGATCGCCCACTTCGATTCGATAGTTGCCTGGTTCAGGTATAGTAATCGAGGCATTAGGTGTATCAATTTCGATGGTGTCATCATTATCCATGCCGCGCACGTTGACGTTAATCACGCCTTGTGTGAGTTGCAACTGAAGAACGTTATCGCTTAATTCAAGAATGCCGAGCTGTGTATTTTGATCCAACTGCATGCTCGCCATCCCTACTTGTAATTCTGTCCGCGAACCTCTGTCCGTCCAAATTTGATCCTTATCGGTTAGAGGTCGATTAATGCGCGCTTCCACCCAATCATCCGAATTGGCAATTTGTATCGAAACACTGCCCTGTACATAACTGATGCGAGCAACTCGTGAGGCAGGATCATCGCTATCTTCTGCCAGAGTCGGTAACGCAAAAATCAGCACAAGAAAACACAACATAAGTTTGCTGAACAAATTAAATAGGGAATTTGCAAACAAACGATAAGCATTCATGATGATTCTCCAGGTACAAACTCGTTACACTATGCATTCCCTGTGATCGGTCCCTGCAATTGGATACAGTACAACGTTATGAGGTTTTCCAAAACTGTTGATGTCATTGTAGTCGGTGGTGGGCATGCTGGTACAGAAGCAGCGTTGGCCGCCGCCCGTATGGGCGTGCAGACTTTACTGTTGACGCAAAGTATCGAAACGCTCGGTCAAATGAGCTGCAATCCAGCCATTGGTGGTATTGGCAAGGGACATTTGGTTAAAGAAATTGATGCTCTCGGCGGCGCGATGGCCATCGCAACGGATCGCGCTGGCATTCAATTTCGTACGTTGAATATAAGTAAGGGTGCGGCGGTGCGTGCAACGCGTGCTCAAGCAGATCGTCAATTGTACAAACAAGCCATTCGCACCTTGCTGGAAAACCAACCCAATTTGCAGATCTTTCAACAAGAAGTGGCCGACCTGATTGTGGAACAAGATTCCGTGCAAGGTGTAATAACTCAGGCAGGCTTACAATTTCGTGCACCTTGCGTGATATTAACCGTCGGGACTTTTTTAGCTGGAAAGATTCACATTGGACTTGAGAATCATCAAGGGGGACGTGCAGGTGATCCACCGTCCAATCGTCTTGCCGCAAGACTGCGCGAATTGCCGTTGCGTGTGGGTCGTTTAAAGACCGGAACACCGCCGCGTATTGATGGGCGCAGTATCGATTATCGTGAACTCATCAAGCAACTTGGTGATGAACCGATGCCGGTTTTTTCGTACCTGGGTTATCGCGGCGAACATCCAACTCAACTACCTTGTCACATCACTCATACCAATGAACGCACGCACGAGATTATTCGTGCCGGTACCGATCGTTCACCGTTGTATACGGGAATAATCGAAGGAGTTGGGCCGCGCTATTGCCCTTCCATAGAAGATAAAGTGGTTCGCTTCGCCGACAAACCGTCGCATCAAGTGTTCATCGAGCCGGAAGGATTGAACACGCATGAAATTTATCCCAACGGCATTTCAACAAGCTTGCCCTTTGATGTGCAATTCGAGCTGGTACGATCTATCAAGGGATTTGAAAATGCTCATATCACTCGACCAGGCTATGCCATTGAGTACGATTATTTCGACCCACGTGATCTGCAATACACGCTGGAAACCAAGCACATTTCTGGACTTTTCTTTGCTGGTCAAATCAACGGCACCACCGGTTATGAAGAGGCTGCGGCACAAGGGTTGTTGGCAGGAATCAACGCAGCGCGACGCACTCAACAACGCGAAACTTGGTATCCAAAACGCAGTGAAGCCTATTTAGGTGTGTTGATAGATGATCTCATTACTCGTGGCACAGCGGAGCCATATCGAATGTTCACCAGCCGTGCTGAATATCGTTTATTGCTTCGCGAAGACAATGCCGACTCGCGACTAACATCGATCGGTCGTGATTTGGGATTGGTGAATGACGAACGTTGGCGGTTTTTTGAGAATAAACGTAATGCGGTTGAACGCGAATGGCAGCGGCTCGAAATTACCGTTATTCATCCTCATCAAGTCAGCGAAGAGCAGCAAAATGCTTTATTGGGCGGCACATTGACCCGAGAAGTGCATGCGCTAGAGTTGTTGCGTCGACCAGAAGTTGATTATCAATCATTAATTGTTATTGATGCGGTGGGGCCGCCTGAAACGCAATCCGATGAACGGCTGGTTGAACAAATGGCCTCTCAATTAGATGTTCGTGCAAAATATGAGGGTTATATCGTTCGCCAAACTTCCGAAATAGAACGGCAACGACGTCATCAGGAAACATCTATACCCAGCGACTTGGACTATGGGCAAATAAAAGGTCTTTCCAACGAAGTTCGTCAACGTTTAAACGATGCTCGTCCGCTCACCATTGGAAATGCTTCACGTGTTCCCGGTGTTACTCCTGCCGCAATTTCTTTGTTACTGGTGCATCTGAAGCGCCGCCACTATTTACGAAGCAGCTCCTCGTCCACTGACAGAGATATCGTTGCAAGCGGATAAGTTAAACGCAATATTTTGTTTGGCATCAGTTCGTGATGACGATCATCGTTTGCATATTCAAAAATCGATAAGGTTTCTCTGTCCATTCCACACTAGTCCAAAATGAAACAATGACCTGGTTTATCAGCTTTGCTGGTTGCGTGATCGGCCTTTATCTATGGTTGCAGTACCGTAGGCGGCAGCGGGAATTACGCAGTCCGACGGCAGCGCATCGTTTGGGTGCCAAGCACATTGGACAAGCATTGATATTGGAAACGCCGATCAACGGCACGGGCAACATTCGGTTGGGAAATCGTCAATGGGAAGTCCGCGGTCCCAATCTTCCGGCTGGTGCAAAGGTGAGAGTGACCGGTGTTGATGGCACCGTCTTGCTGATTGATCGTACCGCTTGATAGTTACCGCCTTCTCAATTCATAATTCCTCGATTCTGCGTCTCGATGCCGTGATCGTAAGAACCAATGTTGGTGCGTTGCGCACAGGTCCTTACCCAAGTTTGGGCTAACTGAAAGTTAATCAGCTTGATGCCTGAACGAACGCTGCAAAATGCTTGATTCATTCAGCAACACATGTAACGCTCACGCTCTTGCTGCGATGCAGACATGCCCTTATCCGCAGGATCATTCTCATGACTGAAAAGAAATTCGAGCTGACTAATCTCGCCACCGGCAAAAAATCTTTGCTCGATGTCAAAACCCCGACACTGGGCCCTGAAGTGATTGGCATTTCGTCGCTCGCCAAGGATCATGATGTTTACTCATTTGATCCTGGATTTCTCTCCACTGCTTCGTGTGAAAGCAAAATTACCTATATTGACGGTGACCAGGGCATTCTTTTACATCGCGGTATTCCTATTGAGCAATTGGCCGAGAAAAGTAACTTTCTTGAAGTTGCCTATTTGCTGATTAATGGTGAACTGCCTTCGACGCAAGGTCTTAAGGAGTTCAATCATTCGATCCAGTACCACACCATGCTTAATGAATCGTTATTACGATTCTTCAATGGCTTTCACTACAACGCTCATCCCATGGCTATGCTGTCCGGCGTCGTGGCATCAATGGCAGCGTTCTATCACGATTCAATGGACATTCATAATCCACGCCATCGCGAAATTTTTGCTCACCGGATTATTGCCAAGATTCCCACCATTGCTGCTGCAGCCTATAAGCATTCACTTGGACAGCCTTTTGTGTATCCACGTAATGATCTGGATTACTGCTCGAATCTGCTTAACATGTTTTTCTCAGTTCCTTGCGAAAATTATCAAGTGGATCCAGTCGGTGCACAGGCATTGGATTTATTATTCATTCTGCATGCAGATCACGAACAAAATGCCAGTACTTCAACAGTAAGACTTGCGGGTAGTACAGGAACTAATCCTTATGCAGCAGTTTCTGCCGGTATTTCGGCATTATGGGGTCCAGCACATGGCGGTGCCAACGAAGCAGTTCTTGCAATGTTGGAACAGATTGGCACGGTCGATAACATTACCAAGTATGTTGCCAAAGCCAAGGATAAGAACGACGGTTTCCGCTTGATGGGCTTTGGGCATCGTGTGTATAAAAATTTTGATCCACGCGCAACTATTATTCGCGGTATGTGCCACAAAGTGCTTGCTAAGCTCGGTAAATCTGACAATCCATTGTTTGAACTTGCATTGCGTCTTGAAGAAATCGCACTTAAAGATGAATACTTTGTAGAGCGTAAGTTGTACCCCAATGTGGATTTCTATTCCGGAATTATTTACAGCGCGCTGGGCATTCCTCGCTCAATGTTTACAGTGATGTTCGCGCTGGCACGCGCAGTCGGTTGGGTAGCACATTGGCAGGAAATGATTTCCGACCCAACCATGAAAATCGGTCGTCCACGTCAGTTGTATACTGGTCCGGTGCAACGCGATTATGTAGAAATTTCGCAGCGTAATTAAAAAGCGCAGTTGAAAGAAGACGATTGATCAATCACTGATTCAATAACTCAACTTCTGCGATTGAAGCGCGTTGCATCGGCTTGCCGTCCACTGGGCTAAGCGGGGCTTGGCGAATGCCATCAATTGGTAAAGCAACAACTTCCACTGTGTGTTCACCAGCGACGAATTTGAAGCTGGGATAGCTTTGGTAACGATCTGCCTGATAACGCAATTTCTTTTCTGCATGATGATGATCAATGCCATGTTCATCCAATGCCAATGAAATTCGCTCAGCATGATCAACAAATACATGGACGTTGATTTCTGAATGTGACGAAGCACTGCCACTTAATACCGAGCCCACTAAGCGCGGTTGAAACTCACTAAGCAAGCGCATCAAGCGCAAAGCACTACACCGTAATTGCGATAATTGATCACGATGTGTTTGGGAATGAAATAGACGCTGATGAGTAATCAACGCGCTTTCAATCTCAGAATTTTTTGGTAACACCGCGGCATCACTGATGCCTAAACGCTCTGCGGCTTTGCGCTTTGCCGATAAATAATCTTCTACGCCTTGTTCAGCCATGATGCGTGCAGCTTCTTGTGCCAGTGCATGGCGAATTTGTTCATTACGTGAGTTCGCTCGAGCCATACATAGTCTTACCAATCAAAATAGGCCATTACCATTACTATCAGTATTCTCAGGTGCACTATCAACATTATCTGCTTCCGGAAGATGTTCACGCATAAAATATTCAAAAATGCCGTTACGAGAATTAGCCGGCGCAATTTTTCCGGTGTCGGCAATGATCCGCATGCTAACTATGTCTGACGGTTGAGAGATTGAATGTTCGGGTAAACCCTTTAATGCTTCCTGCATAAAATAAATCCAGATGGGCAAGGCCGTACGGCCACCTTCTTCGTTATTTCCCAACGGACGTTCTTGGTCAAACCCCAACCATGCTGCGGCCACAATATCTCCGTTGAAACCGACAAACCAGGCATCACGGCGATCATTGGTGGTACCAGTTTTTCCGGCAATGTCGCGGCGACCCAGTACCAAAGCACGCGTTGCAGTGCCACGACGAATCACGTCCTTCATCATGTCTGTCATCAAAAAGACATTGGACTTTGAGATTACACGAGGTGCAAATTTGCGTCCGTAGGTATTAACTACCGAATGTGCGTCGACAGGTTTTTCAGAACTGGAATCATCGGTTCCTGAATATTCAGGAGCAATTTCAGTGTCAGTGCTGGCGGCAACTTCAACTCTTGCAGTATTTTTATCCCGATCCGTGGCAATGGCGTCACTAGTACTATTGCATGGCGAGCAGGCCATCAATGGATCCGCTTTGAATACCAATTCACCATCTCCCGTGATGACGCGTTCAAGCAAGTATGGTTCAACCAACATGCCGCCATTGGCAAACACAGCGTAACCGCGTGCCATTTTAAGTGGCGTTACTTGTGTTGCTCCCAATGCCAGTGAGAGATTTTGCGGTAATTCACTAGGAGAAAAACCAAAGCGTTGAATGTAATCAGTCGCGTAACTGGTGCCAATATTGCTCAGTAAACGAATCGAAACCAAGTTACGTGATCTGAACAATGCTTCACGCATCCGTATTGGGCCCATGAATTCTTTATTGGTATTTTGTGGGCGCCATGGTCCAGCATGAGTGCCATCATCATCCACGACCAATGGTGCATCATTAATCAGTGATGCTGGAGTAAAGCCATAATCAAGCGCAGCGGAGTATAAAAAGGGTTTGAACGAAGAGCCGGGTTGACGTTTGGCTTGCACGGCTCGATTAAAACTGCTCGCATCATAGTCAAAGCCGCCCACCAAAGCTGCGATCGCACCGTCACTTGGATCAAGCGCGACAAACGCGGTTTGCGCTGCTGGAATTTGCATCAAACGCCAGCTGCCATTGTTCTGTTGTGCTATGTAAATCAGGTCACCTACATTAAGTACATCGGTGGCTTTTTCTGGGACTTTGCCTAAGGTTTTAATATCGATGTAATCACGTGCCCATTTCATATTATTTAGTGGTATCTCAACCGCTCCTGAGTTACGTGCGTATACATGCGCGACTTGTGGAGTGACATTGATCACTAATGCTGGTTCCAGTCCTCCCACTGAAGCGTGAAGTTCTAATATTTTTGTCCATTCGCTTTCATTGCTATTCTTGCTTAATTCATATCGTTTAACTGGACCACGAAATCCATGTCGTGCATCGTACTCAAGTAAAGCTAGCCGCGCGCTACG
>JAICKZ010000313.1 GCA_025927665.1 Steroidobacteraceae bacterium
GATTATTTACTACGGTCACTGGAATATACGATTTAGATTCAGGCTGCGCGATTCGTGACCCCGTCACCACTACTTCGTCCAGACTCGTGTCTTTTCCGGTATCGGTGGTGTCAGCCGCCAAAGCAGTTGAGCAATATGGTGATCCCAGTGTTACCACTGTTCCCATCCATAATGCATGTTTGATTGAACGAGATAACTTGCTACCCAACATGATGTGCCCCTTTATTTATCGAGTGTGCTGAAATTGGTATCAAGCAACTAGCTTGTAACCGTAGAAAGTCATTTTGCAAGTTGAATGCCAAGACCTTTGCGACGTCACGTGTGAATGATCAACGAATAGTGGAAAAATCGAGCGCCCCCCAACAGGTGCTCGCTGTACACCCACGATTTGGTCGATTCTCGCGTCATCGCTGCTGTTTATTTGTATTGCCATTACAACAACGTTTGCTTGTCTACTATTACAAACAACAATGCCAACCGCACATGAAAATCGCAGCCGACGTCGATTGCCTGCACCCCATTTGCTTTGATGTCTTGCGATCTGTTTCCATTTGATGCAACCCTGTGTCCATTTATTGATCGCAACACAATGGTGCCATCGTAAGCGTGTTACGCCCGATTATGCAATACAGGGAATCTATATGGATTGAATTATTTTTTTAGTTCTCGGAAATCAGCGGCAGATTTCCCAGAATTTGATGAAGTTTTACGAGAGCCGGATGGCACACTCATACGGCTGTCGAAATCGATTCACAGTTTGACAGGATTAAACTACTCGGTGGAAGTGAAGAATTGAGATTCGAGCAAAAAAACCCATGGTAAATTTTACCTGATCAGGAGTGTTGATTTATTGCAGCGAAAGCCACTACGGCGAAAGATTTAACTCCGACTTCGTTCGCCGCAGCGGATTGAAAAATAACTAACGTCCGCCAAACAATCGAGATAGCCAAGAACGTTTGTTGAGTCCTTCGACGTGTAAATCATTCATCTTAGGAATGGATAAGTCAGAGAGGTTCAGATTCAGAAGTTGTTCTTCCTGATCGCTGAATGAAACGCGTGGCTCATGATGATCAACGCGACGAACCGATGAAGTCGAAGAGTGTGGCATCGATGTAGCGGTGGCAGATCGCATAATAATTCCCCATGACTGATTGGCCAAAACCCAAGTAAAAAGTTTTCAAGTGTAAGAAGCGTAATCCATACCAGAGTTACGACCTGTGTTGTGTCTCACGCTTGAGTGGCTACAGTTCAGCATAAAGTGCGCGTACTTGGGACTGTCGGCATTAACCAACGAAAATCATTATGTCGTTTGAGTTATGAACAGCGATAATTAGGCAAATTAGCTCGGTGTTTGCTGTCATTTTGTGGAGTTGATCATGAATTTTCGCTTGCCACTTTGGTTATCAATAGGTATTGCATGCTTGCTGGCCGGATGTTCTCGTCATCAAGAAGCGAAGATTACGATCAGTGGCGCGCTAAATTATAGTACGCCAGTAGCGTTTTCTGACGATGCACAATTGCAATTACTACTCTTAGATGTATCCGCAGAAAATAGCTCACCGGAAATTGCGAATACAACTACTAAGATTAAGCAGCTGCCTTCTCAATATTCATTGTCTTTCGATGCAGCAAATATCAATCAAGCTCATCGTTACACGATTTCTGCACGCATTTATGTTAACCATGTTTTGAAGTATGCAACGGATAGTGCAATTGAAGTATTGACACAAGGCAAGGGCACTCACGTCGATTTTCCGGTGATTGCAACCGGCACAAATGCAACCATTGCCATGCCTACTCAAGCGGCGGCTGAAGTTTTCCATGGCGAAATTCGTAACAGCAACGACATCTCATTGTATCGAGCAGGCATTGTTGACGGACACGTTGCCTGGCTGGAAGAAGATCGCAGTAACAATACGCCCACGCCCAATCACAATCGCTATGAATTCAAAGGCGCACTGTTGACGCGTTACATGGACAGTACACCAATGGAAATTATGTTCGACGAAACTGGCAAGCCAAGATCCATCACTCGCAATACCAAAGCGTTGCAGGTCAATGAAGAGATGAATGCTATTAATGCCGTTCGCAATCGTGCTGCATTGCTGCGTGCACACGCACTTGCGAGTCAAGCAGCGCAGATGCATCGAAAGATAACCAAGAATGACGAACGCGGCTAGTAATTACTTTGCGGACGTAAACGCCAATACATCAGCAATAAAAATCCTGCCAACATGCCGCCAAGATGTGCAAAGTGAGCGACGCCTTGCATGCTGCCGAACACACCCATCACCAACTCTATTAAGCCGTACACAGTAACAAAAACCCATGCTTTCATTGGAATGGGTGGAAACAACAACAAGATGCGGCGCTGTGGAAAAAACATACCGAATGCGAGCAGCACTCCAAACACGCCGCCGGAAGCACCCAATGTTGGTACAAGTGCTGCACCTTGAAGTTGTGTCACTAAAAGATGTAGCAGTGCAGCGCCCATTACACACGCGAAATAGTAAATAAGAAATCGTTGTGCACCCAGTACACGTTCTACCTCAGAGCCGAACATGTACAAACCAAACATGTTGAAGAATATATGTTCCCAGCCACCATGCAGAAACGCATAAGTTACTATCTGCCAAATATGAAATAACGGCGTGTGCCATGGCCACAATGCAAATCGATAGGTGAGATCATCGCCCGAGACCAGTTGTAACAGGAACACGCCCACATTGGCGATGATTAATGCACGAGTAATGAGCGCCAAGTTATTCACTACACCAACACTCTTTCAATGCCACCGTTGTTGGCGTGCTGTACGTAATCAACTAACCAGTTTTCGCCGAGCACATGTCGAGCAATTTCCACCACGATGTAATCTGCCTCAGTGCCAGCGTCATCGTTATATCGTTTCAATCCCTGCAGGCATGATGGACAAGAAGTGAGAATCTTAACTTCTCCTGCAAAGCCATCTTCGCGTAACTGCGTTGCACCAGCACGCATTTCGATTTCTTTACGAAAACGCACTTGAGTGGAAACATCGGGGCGTGTGATGGCTAATGTTCCCGATTCGCCACAACAACGATCGTTCTTTTCAATCTTGCCATTGGCTTTGTCATTCATCAATGTGTTCACTACCTTTAATGGATCATAGCTTTTCATTGGTGAGTGACAAGGATCGTTATACATATAACGCACGCCTGTAACGGTGGTGA
>JAICKZ010000071.1 GCA_025927665.1 Steroidobacteraceae bacterium
ATGCAAGAAACAATACTGGCAATCACGCACAAAATAGTGGTGTCATGATTCGTGGTGTGTTGCCAGAAGAGGAAGTTCATGTCACCAACATTCAACAGCACATGCGGCAGGGTAAATTGACGCAGCTCGTTGCAGAAAAATTCGGCATCATACTCGGCAATGAACTTGCCAATGAATTGCATGTAAAAATGGGGGATCAAGTCATTGCGGTGGTGGCGCAGGGTGCAGTGACCGCGGCAGGAATATTTCCACGCATGCGACGCTTCACCGTCATCGGAATATTTTCAGTGGGCATGTATGAATATGATCGCAACTATGCGTACATTCACATGCAAGACGCTCAAAAGCTATTCAGACTTGGCAAAGATGTTAGTGGCATTCGGCTTAAGCTTGATAATTTGTTCAACGCCCAGCACATCGCTATTAATATCGCAAAAGCGCTCGGCGGTGGATATTACGTGGACGATTGGACCCGCAAACATGCAAATTTCTTTCGCTCGATCGCCATGACTAAGTCAATGATGTTTTTAATTCTGTTACTGGTGGTCGCAGTGGCAGCATTTAACGTCGTAGCAACATTGGTGATGGTCGTTAAAGACAAACAATCTGACATTGCTATTTTACGTACATTGGGTGCATCACCACGTAGCATTCTTGCCGTGTTTATATTGCAAGGTACGTTGATCGGGCTGATTGGTACCATTGGTGGTGTGTTGCTGGGTTCTGTGTTGTCATGGAATCTCGAAAGTATTATCCACGGTCTTGAGCATTTATTCGGCACGCACTTTATGGATGCTAAATTATATTTCATGAGTGATTTGCCAGCATACGTAGAATGGCGCGATATCATGCAAGTGATCTTAGTTGCTTTCGGTATGTGTTGTTTGTCCACTATCTATCCGGCGTGGCGTGCGGCAAGAACAGAGCCTGCGAAAGCGTTACGCCATGATTAGCCATCCTCAAAACTACTATGCTTGATATATCGCATTATTGCGGTGCTCGGAAGCCTCATTTATTTTCATATAAACTCCGGTTCCTGCGCTCCTATACAATGCAATCTATCTTCGCTCGCTACGTTTTGAGAATGGCTAATCAAGCTAATCAACTAGACTTCAAAATCTTCGCGTCTGATTAACGTAATAATGATGTCCATGCTTGATACATCCATTGTGCTTTGTGCCGCATTCGCCGCCGGATGTATTGATGCCATTGTGGGTGGTGGGGGTCTTATCCAATTACCGACGTTATTTGGTGTTTATCCAAACGCTGTACCGTCCACATTGTTAAGTACTAATAAGTTCGCAAGCATCTTTGGTACCGCTAATGCGGTATGGCGTTATTCGCGTACGGTCAGCATTGCATGGCGGATGTTATTGCCACCGATGTTACTGGTATTAATTACTTCTGCAGCGGGTGCCATCACTGCCACGCAGGTGTCGCCCAGTCATTATCGTCCGCTGGTGCCGATCTTATTGTTGCTGGTGTTGATCATTATTCTACGTAGCAAGCATCTTGGTGATGTTCATAAACCACGCATATTTACTCGGCATCAACATGCATTTGCAATAGTTCTGATTGCAAGCATTGGATTTTATGATGGCTTCTTTGGGCCGGGTACCGGCAGTTTGTTTATGTTCGTGTTCATACGTCTGTACGGTTATGACTTTATTCATGCGGCGGCAAGTGCGCGGGTTTTAAATGTGATGACCAATATGGCTGCCATACTCTGGTTTATTATGGCTGCACATATTATGTGGCTGCTCGGTGGTGCGATGGCCGTCAGCAATGTTGCAGGTTCTATGCTTGGTACTCACATGGCAGTGCGTGGTGGCAATCAACTTATACGCAAAGTGTTCATTACCATTGTTGTCGCCTTGATCGCTCGAACTTTATGGGTAGCATTTACTTAGGATTTGTTGGTCAGCCTTTGATTCGTGCACTTGGACGCGTTGAAGGAATCAGTGGAGACCTCACTTGCATTTTTCAATGACCTGCTGGAGGATGAGCCATGACTCATACTAATGACCTTGCAACACGACGTTCGAATGCCATTCCGCGTGGCATCGCAACCGCCACTCCTTTCTTTGTACAGCATGCAGAGAATGCCGAAGTGTGGGATGTGGATGGTCGTCGTTTGATTGATTTCGCTTCGGGTATTGCAGTACTTAATACTGGCCATCGTCATCCACAAGTTATGGCGGCAGTACAGCAGCAGTTATTGCTGTATACGCATGTTGCTTCTCAGGTAATCGGCTATGAACCTTACATTGCATTAGCGGAGCGATTGAATGCACTGGTGCCGGTACGCGGCCCTGCTAAATCCATTTTATTCACCACGGGTTCTGAAGCGGTTGAAAATGCAATCAAGATAGCGCGCGCTGCAACGGGTCGTCCAACAGTGATTGCGTTTGGTGGTGCATTTCATGGTCGTACATTGTTTGCGTTGGCGCTAACCGGTAAAGCCATTCCGTATAAGCATGGTATAGGTCCTCTTCCTGGTGATGTTTATCGTGTTCCATTTCCCGTCTCGCATCGTGACATTACCGTAGATGATTCATTAACCGTATTGCAATCTCTCTTTAAAACTGATGCGCCACCCGATCGCATCGCTGCAATTATTATTGAGCCGGTACAAGGTGAGGGCGGATTTAATCCAGCACCACGTGAACTGATGGTTGTATTGCGCAAATTATGTGATGAGCACGGAATAGTTTTGATTGTGGATGAAATTCAATCTGGCTTTGCACGCACCGGAAAGTTGTTCGCGTTGGAACATCATGGAATACAAGCCGATCTCATGGTGATGGCCAAGTCACTTGCAGGCGGATTGCCGCTCTCTGCGGTGACTGGCACGGCGTCATTGATGGACGCGCCAATGCCAGGAGCACTCGGTGGAACCTATGGTGGTCCTCCTTTGTCATGTGCCGCTGCGTTGGCGGTGTTTGATGTGATCGAAAAAGAAAAGTTGTGTGAGCGTGCGAACTTTCTTGGCGCACGCGCACGTGCAAAGCTGGAACAGTTTTCTGTCATGAAAAACTTACATCCCATTGGCAATATCCGCGGCTTTGGTGCCATGTTGGGATTTGATAGGGTAGTGGCTCATGGCAGTCGTGAAGTCGTTGTGGATGGCTCAAAGAAAATCACAACGCGCGCACATGAATTGGGCTTGGTATTGCTCGGCTGTGGAACGCAGAGCGAAGCAATTCGATTATTGTTTCCTTTAACCGCATCCGAAGCGACTGTGGATGAAGGTATGTCAATACTGGAAGAAGCTTTACGTATTGGTCAATAGCACCGAGTTAGAAATTTTGTAATGAACACATCAACCCAACTCATTCCAACAACTTTACCATTGCAAGATAGAAGTTTGTTGCGCGATGCCTGCTATATCAATGGTCAATGGGTCAAGGCCAATAGCGGCGCGATGCAATCCATTCACAATCCCGCTACTCATGAGTTAGTCGGTCGCGTGCCAATATGTGGTGAGATTGAAACTCGTGATGCCATACAAAGTGCTCATCTGGCCATGCAGGAATGGAGTGCAGGTACTGCTGCAGAACGTGCCAAGGTATTGCGTCGCTGGTACGAATTGATGCTTGAAAACATGAACGACCTTGCGGTGATCCTGACCAGTGAACAAGGCAAGCCCATTATCGAAGCACGCAGCGAAGTCAAATATGGTGCCTCATTTATTGAATGGTTTGGTGAAGAAGCCAAACGTATGTATGGCGATGTCATTCCCACTCATATGAAAGACCGACGCTTAATAGTATTGCGACAGCCGGTTGGTGTAGTTGCGGCCATCACGCCATGGAATTTTCCCATCGCGATGATTACACGTAAGTGTGCGCCTGCGTTGGCGGCTGGATGCAGCATGGTATGTAAACCTTCACCGGAAACACCTTTGTCGGCATTGGCACTGGCGGAGCTTGCGCATCGCGCAGGTGTACCGCCGGGTGTATTTAATGTGGTGACTGGCGATGCGATCAAGATTGGTGGCGAGATGACTCGTAATGAACTGGTTCGCAAATTAAGTTTCACTGGGTCAACTCGTACCGGCGTCTTACTTGCGACTCAATGTGCTGCGACACTTAAAAAAGTTTCACTTGAGTTGGGTGGTAATGCACCGTTTATTGTATTTGATGATGCCGATATAGATGCTGCGATAGCAGGTGCGATCATCAGCAAGTTTCGTAACTCGGGTCAAACCTGTGTATGTACCAATCGATTCTTGGTGCAAGCAGGCATACATGATACGTTCGTGGAGAAGTTATCGCATGCAGTCGTCAAGTTGAAGGTAGGGAATGGCATGCTCGAAGATACGATTCAAGGCCCATTGATTAATCAACACGCGGTCGAAAAAGTTGAGGCGCATATTGCCGACGCCTTGAAACAAGGTGCGCGAATTATAACGGGTGGCAAGCGGCACTCACTCGGTGGTACTTACTTCGAACCCACTGTCATCAAAGATGTCACATCTGCAATGCGAATGGCACGTGAAGAAACTTTTGGTCCCGTCGCACCTATATTTAAATTTTCCACCGAAGCAGAAGCATTGCAAATGGCGAATGCCACAGAGTTTGGATTAGCCGCTTACGTGTATACAAAAGATATGGGTCGTGCATGGCGAGTGACGGAACAAATTGAAACCGGCATGGTGGGAATTAACGTGGGATTGATATCGACTGAGATTGCACCTTTCGGTGGTATAAAGATGTCCGGCATCGGTCGTGAAGGCTCGAAATACGGACTCGATGATTACACCGAACTTAAATATATGTGCATGGGCTTGAGTTAGAGATCTACTTATCATGTTGTTATCCTATGTAAATGCCCATAAAAAATCTGGCAACGCCTGGCAAACTTATCTGGCACAGATAGATCGAGTGATTCCTTATCTGGGTGAGCTTGCAAAATGGGAACAATCGTTGCGACACCCGAAAAGAATTTTGATTGTTGATGTGCCAATAGAAATGGACGATGGCAATGTACATCACTTCGAAGGCTTTCGTGTGCAGCACAATTTATCGCGTGGTCCCGGCAAGGGTGGTCTGCGTATTCATCAGGATGTCACGCTTGAAGAAGTGATGGCATTGGCAGGATGGATGACCATCAAAAACGCCGCAGTGAATTTACCTTACGGTGGCGCCAAGGGCGGCATTCGCGTAGACCCAAGTACATTGTCGATGAAAGAACTGGAAAAAGTGACACGCCGTTATACCAGTGAAATTGGTTTATTGATCGGACCCACTAAAGACATTCCAGCACCCGACGTGAATACCAACAGCCAGATCATGGCGTGGATGATGGATACCTATTCAATGAACTCGGGGACCACTGCAACCGGAGTGGTCACCGGCAAGCCGGTTGACCTTGGTGGATCATTAGGACGTACCAAGGCGACTGGCCGTGGTGTATTTATGACCGGCTGCGAAGCCGCACGGCGCATGAATTTAAATATCAGTAATGCACGCGTTGCGATTCAAGGTTTTGGTAATGTGGGCAGTGCAGCAGCAGAGTTGTTTGCAGCGGCAGGCGCAAAGGTGGTTTGTATTCAGGATCAATTTTGCACCGTCTTCAATCATCATGGAATTGATATTACTGCGGCAGTTAAAGCACATGAAGAGAAGGGACGTATTGACGACGTTGCGAATACCGAACGTATTAATGCAGAAGCATTTTGGGACGTTGATTGCGATATCTTGATTCCTGCGGCGCTTGAGTCGCAACTCACCGCAGCACGTGCACAACGCATTAAAGCCAAGTTGGTGTTAGAAGGCGCGAATGGTCCAACACTGCCGGAAGCAGACGATGTGTTGAATGATCGTGGCATCAACGTCGTACCAGATGTGATTTGCAATGCGGGCGGTGTTATTGTCAGTTACTTCGAATGGGTGCAGGACTTCTCGAGTTTCTTCTGGACCGAAAATGAAATTAACCAACGCCTTGATAATATTATTGTGCAGGCATTACAACGGATATTTGAAGTTGCCGACAAGTTAAAGGTATCTCTGCGTGTTGCTGCATTTACTGTTGCATGTGAACGTATTTTGATGGCGCGCCAATTGCGCGGGTTGTATCCATAAAATTTTTTGAGATGAATGACAGACAAATTGAGGAGAATATGATGAACGAATCCTTTAATCCATTACGTCGCACTGCACTCAAGTCACTGGTGTACGGTGCTTTGGCAACGACTGTTACTGCATCACGCAGTGAAGCACAAGCCGTCGCTCTCAAGGAAGACGATCCAACCGCAAAGGCATTGCACTATGTGGAAGATGTGCATCGTTCAAAAGATGCCAAACCTGGCAGCATGTGTGGTACTTGTGCGGTCTATCAAGGAGCGAAAGGCTCGAAAGAAGGCCCATGCGCTGTGTTTGGCGGCAAGCTTGTTAAATCGGGTGGATGGTGTTCGGCCTGGACGAATATCTCATAGCGCCAAAAGCTTTGTGGCTTTCGCTGGAAAAGCTCGCTCGATCATAGAGTCTTCCCAGAAAACAACTGGCCAAAAAATAGTTGGCAAAGAACAGAGATAAAGAGTAACTGATGTCTATTCAGTCGGTTTCTCTTGGTCAAGTATTTTGCGTTCACTCGCCGCGATGCGAATGAATAAGCCCAGCTCCAAGGCGCTCAGCACAAACCGAGATACCTCACTGTGCCTATGATATCTACTATGCGGCTTCGTTCTATCCCATAGTCGTCTTTGGAGAACAACATGATTCAGTCACGCAATCGCTTTATACGAGCATTTTTATCAGTCTTATTTCTTCTCGGTGTTTCGCAGATCGCATCTGCCCAACAAGGGGTGGTATCGAGTACGTTGGGACACTATCAAGCGTATGTCTCTCCTTGGATAGGCTCGCTTGGAACACCGATAGGACTGGAGGTTCATTACAGCGTTGGTGCACTTCAAGACTTAAGTGGGCCTGCAATGTATACCGCCGTTTGCTTTTTATCTCCCACCACACCCAATGAAGCCTGTGTAGATCCCAGCGCGCGTGTGTGGGCTCGCACGAATTCTTATTCTGTCGGATCATGGCTTGTGCAGACAGTTCCTCTCGACTGTGCTAACGTCATGTACGGTAGAGTGCAAGTGTTACAACCGTATGTGCGTTATATATCCACGCTAAATTTTGCACCATGGGGACAATCTCCATATCAAGGAACGCAATTATTCTTTAGCGGCAGTACCGACACTGCATCGATCATTACATATGGATGTAATGCGTCGGCGGTTCCATAACAAGTTCGCAATCAATAATTACGCAACAATATTTGCTGTGATTTGATATGTCCATAATTCCCCGAGAGAGCTCGGGGAACGTTCTCCACATCCACATGATGGCGACAGCGTACCATCGCAACATTTCTGAGAGCTGCCTGCACATCCACATACACCGCCGTGGTGAGAACAACAGCCGGAACGATCAGCATTCGTTACTGCGAATGCCAAGGCGTTGGTGCTTTCCCTGCATGCAGTGATGGAATCTATTTTTATCTTTATTGGCGACGAGTCTGCGAATAACGATGAAGACGCAATTATTAATGCAGTAATGAATACAGTTTCATAATTGACCTACACATCAGCGGTGGATTTTACTATCACCGACGGTAGGCATAATCAATTGATATCATCGGTACTACGCCTCAGTGCCCGAATGCATTAGGTAATAGAAGTCGCATGGATATAAAAGCGACGCCACGAAACGAGTTCAGTGCACGATGATGGCTCGCTCGGTTGATGTTACTCTTTCAAAATTTCAAGGCTGCGATGAAGGTCATCAGAAGGATGAAAAATTGCATACAATAGGACGTACTACGTTGACAGCGATACGCTCAGAACAGCGAACAGAAAATTACAATCATTCGTTACACAATTCAACGTTTCGCAATAGCATTTATTACTCAGGCGCTCCGACAATCATGCCATTATCCTTGGTGCCCTTACAATTAGTACTCAACCGGCTAATCAATCGTCTACCACGTACGAAATCTGGTTGATGACTCAAAACCACCATGAGTTAAATTATCATGCATACAATATAGACATGACGGATTTTTCATACGCAGCTAAAATGCAACCATGCATCACCTTCGTAAAAGCCTGTTCTTGAGATGGTTGGCCTATATTTTTCTGGCTTTGAATGTAACTACCACTGCCCATGGTCAAGAAGTCGCCAGCTATGTGAACGACGCGTTAATACGAGCGATCTCTGCTGACAATCTCAATCCGGATCGTAGGTTGCTGATGTCGCTCTATCAGCAACATGATGATGAACTATTATGGTTTGCTGAGAAGACTGCAACGACTCAGGCTTTTGAAATTCTTAAAGTCCTTAACAATGCAGCCAGCTATGGTTTGAAACCTGAGGACTATAATGCGCAGATTCTCATGAACCGGTTGAGCTTGCTTGCCGATGCTGTTCAGCGCGGAGAAGATATCGTAGATACTCGCGTCGCACTTGATCTAGATATCAGTATGGCGGTATTGCGTTTTATTCGACATCTACATTGCGGACGCATCAACCCTCGCGACGCGGGATTTAATCTCAACTCGAATCATGCGGATCAATTCGATGAATTAAGTATTGTGACGGCGCTGACTACGTCAAATGATCTGTCGCATGTCGTGGCAACAATCGAACCACAATTTCTACATTATCAATTGTTGAAGATGGCGTTGACGCGTTATCGACAATTGATGACCAATCCTGATCTGACTAATTTGCCGGCTTTTACAGCTCGTTCCATCAAGCCCGGCGAGACATACGAAGGAGCATCAGCGTTACGTCGTTTATTGATTGTAGAGCAAGATATGACTGCGGAGCAGTCCATCGACGATGACGATAACTTGTTGGATCCGTCGTTGGTGCAAGGACTTATGAATTATCAGAGGCGCCACGGATTGCCGATAGATGGATCACTGGGCAAACAAACTTTTATTGCGTTGACAACGCCATTTGAAGTACGAGCTCAACAAATTGAACTTACGTTGGAACGTTGGCGATGGCTGCCATCGATAGCGTCGCCGATGATCGTGGTGAATATTCCTCAATTCAGATTGTTTGCATTTAATACCATTGACGATCGCGAAGCCAATTTACTGCGAATGGATGTGATTGTTGGACAGACATTTGTGCATACACAAACGCCGGTGTTCCTCGCAGACCTTAAATACGTGGTGTTTCGGCCTTATTGGGACGTTCCAGCTGACATCGTCAAGCGAGAAATCCTTGGTGAAATAAATCGTCATCCAGATTATCTGCAGCGTAATCAGTTTGAATTGGTGGATGGAAACGGCGATAACTCTCCCGTTGTTCCAGCAACTAGTGAGAACATCGCACGGCTTGCGGCAGGATCGCTTCGCTTGCGGCAACGGCCGGGCGTGAACAATGCATTGGGTGAAGTGAAATTTATGTTGCCCAATAATTACAATGTTTATCTGCACTCAACGCCTGCCAAAAAATTATTTGCTGCGCCGCGTCGCGCGTTCAGTCATGGCTGCATTCGCGTGAGTGATCCTGCGGCCTTGGCGGAATATGTTCTGCGTTATGCTGCCGACGAGTGGGATCGAGCGCGTATAGAAGATGCCATGCAGGGCAGTGAGAATCAACGCGTGTACTTAAAAACACCGATACCGGTCATGATTGTGTATGGAACTGCCATTGCGAATGAAGCGGGTCAAGTGCTGTTCTATGACGATATTTATGGCAATGACAAAAGATTATCAAGATTACTGCAGAAGAGTTATTAGCCACAATCATTCCAGTTGATAACAATCTTGATTACATCAACCCAGCCAGGTTCGCACGCGTCCAGTATCTAAATGCACAAAGTCTGACTTGGCATAAAAACCTACGCCACCACGTTGCGCAGATAGCGCCAGTTGCTGCAACTTCTTGGTTGAAAATCCGGTGACCCGCACATCGATGGCTTGCCCCACTATGTGCAAGCTGTGCTCCGCAACACCTGAAGAATGTTTGTGCATAAATGCATTCGTTTGTGGTGATCGATAAGCCGAGATCACTTCATAAGTGGCCTCGCGATCTGCCAAGGTTTGCAAGTCATACAAAATATCAAACAATTTTCTGTCCATGACAGTGGTTTCGTTGGTGCGAAAATCACGCAGAAAATAGTTGAGTTGAGACAGATTGTGATTTTGATAGACGCCGTTACTCCAGTACATCGTTGATAATTTTTCGCCGGTATGAGTGTGTACAAAAGATAATGAGCGACTGTCATTTGGGGCAGCACTTGTAGCCAGAGGCGGCAATAATAATGCAGCACTAAGTGCACAACGTAGAAGTGAGCGTCGCGAAATAATTCGAGAATGTTCATTTCGCTCTGATGTGGAAGGGCTAGTCATAGAACACCGGGAAAACAAATCGGTAGAGAATATAACCTCACCAGTGAGGGTCTTGGCAAGTAATTCAATCCACAACACCTCTTCAAATCAGAATTTAGGTTCGTACATGCGTTGAAACGTGAACCAATTACGGTCTTTGGCGAGGTTACCGTCCGTTTTGTCCGCACCATCTTAACTATCACTTTCTATATTTCGTTGTTCGATATCGTTTCTGGATTGAGCTACTTCACCTCTATGCTTACTTTTTCAGATTTCTTTGATGTCGGCTTCCAATATCCGTTCAGCACGTAATGAATTGCCAATCAAACAACCATGTTCGGCTTTATCCAACGCCTGCCTGCATCGTGTTGGCTCTGTTCCGACTGGAACAATTAACATGACTTGCAAGTTCATTCTGGTGAATCTGGACTCACCTTCGATTCGTTCCAGCGCGCCTGATACATCGCAAGTAAGTTGAGACCATTCAATCTTAAATGCACGCGCCACCGAACGAAAAGTAAGAATGAAGCAATCTGCTACCGTAGCACACAGCAATGTTTCCGGTGACCACTGATCACCGGGTCCATCGAACTCCGCAGGTGGTGCGGAGACAAGCAGCGGTACATTTGGAGAGTTTATTGACACCAAGCCTGTCGATGTACCGTTGGCGGTCACTTTATATATATGCGGATAGGGCTGCATTACTTGTACCTTACGCTTTGTCTTTAAGTACTGGAGAAGTGTTTATACCCAGCAACGAATACAACAGGCATGAACCCGCTAAACCGGTTACCAACGGTATAGTGCCAATGAGGCCAATCCAACGCATATCAGTTTTCAATAAGAAAACAAGACTGAGCAAGGCAACACCGAGCACAATGCGAATGATCTGATCAATGCTACCGACGTTCTTTTTCATGACATGTACTCCTAAGTTTTCAATATTTAAGTTCATCTCATTTTCATAAATTCGTGGCATCATGCCCTCAACGAACTGCGGATCTGCAATTTGGCATGTTGTGCCGCCAGGTTTAATAAACCATTGAGTGGCATCATTTCGTTTTCATCAAAGCCTTTCATATGCGACAACCGATTTAATGTCTGTACAACACGCTGCGGTGTACCCAGATCATTCCAACCACATTGTGGTACCGTCAGCACTTGCAGCGCAGTCATCTCTTTCTGCAGAACATCGCGCGAAAAATCAAAGTTGGACAAGGTTCGATAGAGATGTGAGGCCGCTGTTGCGTTTTCAGGATTGGCTTCGTCATAAGCCACGACAGCTTGCATCTCTGTGACCAGCTGTGGACTATGTTTTACGTATAAGCGTAATAATGCTTGGCCACGTGCAACCATGATAAAGGTGTTCCACAATGCGCCGTGTTCAATCAAAGATTGTGCAAGCATGCTTGATGGTTTCTCAACGAATCGCTCAACATGCGACAAAGAGTCACCATTTTTTTCACCGGGAACGATATAACCTAACTCAGGATCCGCTTCATCGGGTGTAATGCCCATCAAGATAAT
>JAICKZ010000091.1 GCA_025927665.1 Steroidobacteraceae bacterium
CCACCCGGTGAATTGATGTACAAGGCGATATCTTTTTCAGGATTCTCTGATTCCAAAAATAATAACTGCGCGACCACCAAATTCGCCATGTGATCTTCAACCGGCCCAACAATAAAAATTAAACGCTCTTTCAGCAAACGCGAATAAATATCATAGGCACGTTCACCACGAGCGGTTTGTTCCACTACCATGGGAACCAGCTGGGCAGCAATATCCAATTCCGACTGTGTCTTGATTAAGCTCATGAATTCCGCCTTAAAAATACTCGTGGTGCAAGATTTAAGAGTAATACGCCACGACAAACCTAAGTTGGGACAGTGTTGGCATTTTGCAACTATGTCCAGTTAATTAATGCTCAGTTAATGTACTGATAGCATCAACGCAATTTGCTGCTCAATGCCACCTATAACAAGCAATGCTAACCATTTAGTCCCATCAACTCTTTGAAGCTCATCGATTGATCAGTAATTTTTACACGCTCCAGCATCCAATCAATGACCTGCTCTTCTAATACCATACTTTCGATTTGACGTTGAGTGTCGGGGTTTTCGCGGAACGCTTTAACTGCACGAGTCGGATCTGGATACTGCATGATCATTTCTTGAAATTTTGCTTGCACCCGATTGCGGTCTACTACGACTCCGCTACGCTTGATAACCTCACTAAGCAATAAACCTAGCGCAACGCGCTTACGAGCGGACTCCAAGAATTGCTCAGCGGGTGGCAACTGTGCTGCGTCACGAATGCCTCGCTGACGACCGAATTCAACTTGCATGTCACGCATTGCGTTTTGCAGCAGAACGCTGGGCAATTCAACGGTGGGATTGGCAGCAACCAAACCATCAAATAATTGCTGGCGTAATCGTGATCTAATTGCCTCACTTAATTCGCGCTGCATATTGTCTTTAACTTCTTCACGTAATTTGGCCAACCCACCTTCTTCAACACCGAAGGTCTTCGCCAAATCATCATTAACCTCGGGCAGTACACGCTCTTCAACGGCATGCACAGTAATCGTAAACTTCGCCTGCTTTCCAGAAAGCTGATCTACTCCATAATCTGCTGGAAACGTAACGTCAACCACTTTACTGTCACCAGCAGAGACATCCATAAGTCCGGCTTCAAACTCCGGCAACATTCGTCCGGCACCAATGATGACTGGAATATTGTCGCCCTTGCCACCTTTAAACTCTTCGCCGTCAACCGTGCCGACAAAACTAATATTGACTCGATCAGTATCGTGCGCGGCGCGTTCCACGTTTGTGTAAGTCGCTTGCTGAGTGCGCAATTTTTCAATCATGCCATCGATGTCACTTTCGCTGATTTCCACTGCAGGTCGGCTAACCTCTAACGCCTCAACACTACTCAATTCAAATTCTGGATACACTTCAAACACTGCGCGAAAAGTCATGTCCTGACCTTCTTCAGCGCTGAATGCCTCAATCCGAGGACCTCCAGCTGGCATTAACTTTTGGTCTGCTACCGCTTCGGAGAAAGTACTTTGCAGCAGCTTTTCGATAACTTCCTGACGAACTGCATCGCCATATTGCTGCTTAACCACCGTAACGGGCACCTTGCCTGGACGAAAGCCCTTCAGACGAACGGTACGGCTGAGCGATTTCAATCGCTCATCAATTGCATCGGCCACACGCTGCGCGGGGACCTGCACTGCCATACGCCGCTCAAGCGCACCCGTGTTTTCTACCGTGATCTGCATAAATTCCGAACCTCAGTCATTACTATCAAACAGATTTCATTAAATAAAATTGGTGCGAAAGGAGGGACTCGAACCCTCACGGAGTTAACCACTGGAACCTAAATCCAGCGCGTCTACCAGTTCCGCCACTTTCGCCCAAACACACTCACACCAACCCAATCTCGCCATACTCAGAAAGGGGCCGAGCATTATAGAGAGGCATCTACGAGATAACAAACACAATGCCAAACTGCTCTCCTGTGAACAGCCTCACAGGCAAGTGAGACGGATTCCACTACAAAGCGATAACTTGCAGCAGAAACGAACATAATTCGCTTTATCATGGCTCGAATTGACGCATTTCTTAAATTAGGTACGGATCAAGGTTGTTCCGATATTCACTTTGCCGTGGGCATTCCGCCCATGTTGCGCATGTATGGCGATCTCATGCCAGTGAAATTTCGTGATCTTTCCCACGGTGAGTTGGAAGGTTACATTGGTGAAATCACGACTCGTACTCAGCAAGATTATCTGAGAAAAGGCCATGACCTGGATTTTTCTTATGTCTCGGGTACCGGCGGCCGGTTTCGCGTCAATGTATTTCGCAAGGACACGGGCATCGGCGCCACTTTCAGAGCCATTCCCACCGACGTACCGACTCTTGAGTCGCTTAAATTACCGCCTGTCATCCAGAAGCTATGTGACAACCATCAAGGGATGATTTTAGTCACCGGTTCAACCGGTACCGGTAAATCAACCACGTTGGCAGCGATGATTGACTACCTTAATCGCAGTCGTAAATTGAATATCATCAGCCTAGAAGATCCGATCGAGTTCGTACATAAAAGCAAGCAGAGCCAGGTTATTCAACGCGAATTGAACACACACTTACCGACCTTCGCTGAAGGTGTGCGTGCGGCACTGCGCGAAGATCCCGATGTCATTCTGGTTGGTGAATTACGCGACGCCGATACGATTCGCTGGGCAATGACTGCCGCAGAAACCGGCCACTTGGTACTCGGTACATTGCATACCACCGGCGCCGTTAAAACCATCGATCGTGTTGTCGATGCGCTGCCTGCAGACGAACGCGAGCAAACCAAAACCTTTTTATCACAAGGACTGCTGGCAGTGATCACCCAAGTATTGGTGAAGTCTGTTGACCTGCGCGGTCGCAGAGCCATTTGCGAAATCATGTTGATCAATCGCGCGATTGGCAAATTGATTTCCACTGATCAAACACATCAAATTCTGTCACAACTGCAAATGGGCAAGGACAGTGGCATGCAAACTTTGGATCAAGCATTACTTGCAGCCATTCAAGCTAAAGAAATTGATCCTGACAATGCCTATGTATACGCCAACGATCAGAAGCTGTTTTCTCGTTACGTCACCGATACCAGTATCCTACCTAAGTTTGAACAGAATTGATTTTGTACCGACACCATGAGTACTGAGCCTGCAAACGTTGATATCACCGGCACTAGTCGCGCAGCAAAAGACGCTGGTCCCAAACGTATTGATGAATATCTAAAAGAAGTGCTTGCCAAGGGTGGTTCCGACTTACACTTTATTGCAGGCGATCCACCACGCATTCGTCTATTCGGTGAATTGCAGCCGTTGCGTCCTGAAAATCTACAGCCCATCATGGTGGAAGAAATTCTGCGTGAGATCATGCCGCGCAATGCAGTCGCCAGACTTAGTGAAAAAAATGGCGCCGATTTTGCGTACATCATTCCTGGCGTATCCCGCTTTCGTGTCAACATATTGCGGCATCTGAATGGCTTGGGTGCGGTATTTCGTGCCATCCCTTCACAGGCAAAATCATTGGACGATTTGAAAATGCCGGATGCGGTTCGTAACTTGTGTAAAACCAACTCTGGATTGATCCTGGTAACAGGTAAAACCGGTTCGGGTAAATCAACCACACTTGCGGCAATGATCGATGACATCAATACGCGCATCAAAGGTCATGTCATTACTATTGAAGATCCGATCGAATTTGTACACACCCGTAAAAGCTGTTTGATCAGTCAACGCGAAGTGGGCTTGCATACCGAATCATTTGCACATGCACTAACCTCTGCATTGCGTGAAGATCCCGATGTTATTCTGGTCGGCGAAATGCGCGATTACGAAACCATGAGTATTGCAGTGACGGCCGCTGAAATGGGCGTATTGGTCATGGGTACTTTGCATACCAACGGTGCAGCGCCAACGGTCGATCGTATTATCAATTCATTCCCCGCAGAAAAGCAGGGGCAGGTTCGCGTCATGTTGTCCACTTCATTGCGTGGTGTTATCTCGCAACAACTACTGCCATTGCGAGGACGACCTGGACGCGCGGCCGCGCTTGAGATCATGGTGAACACACCTGCTGTCGCGAATTTAATTCGTCAAGGCAAATTGGATCAATTGGAAAACACCATTCAGAGCGGCGCACAATTCGGCATGCGCACCATGGACACTGCAATTCAGGAATTGCTCGATAAAGAAGTGATCTCCGGCCGCAATGCTTATCTCAAAGCCATCAACAAAGCTAAATTCGAAGCAGTAAAAGATAATACTTAGATAACTTCATGCACTCAGTTGCATGGCAGTAAAAACCAGAATCCGTGGCATAATTGCTGTCCGTTCAATTGGTTTTTCACTGTCCATGTCCAAACGTCGTATTCTTGTTACTAGCGCCCTTCCCTACGCCAATGGTCCACTGCATTTGGGCCATATGGTTGAAACCGTGCAAACTGATATCTGGGTTCGCTACCAACAATTGCGTGGTAATGAATGCATTTATGTATGCGCTGATGATACGCACGGCACGCCCATCATGTTGCGCGCACAATCAGAGGGAATCACACCTGAAGAGTTGATCGCGCGTGTGGCTGCTGAACACAAAGCCGATCTGGATGCGTTTGATATTGGCCTTGCTAATTTCTATTCGACGCATAGCGATGAAAATCGTGAATTGACTTATCGTTTGTACGACGCTTTGGATCGTGCCGGTCACATTGAACGCCGCTCAGTACGACAAGCCTATGATGAAAAAGCACAAATGTTTTTGCCCGATCGCTATGTCAAGGGCACTTGTCCACGATGCAGTTCACCGGATCAATATGGTGATGCATGCGAAGTTTGTGGCGCAACGTACTCACCCAGTGAATTGAAAAATGCAATTTCGGTAGTAAGCGGTACTACGCCGGTTGAACGCGAATCAGAGCATTTCTTTTTTAAACTGGGTGCATTCGAAACCATGTTGCGTGAATGGACTCGTTCGGGGACTTTGCAAACTGCTGTCGCCAATAAATTGGATGAATGGTTTGCGGCCGGATTGAAAGATTGGGATATCTCACGCGATGCGCCTTACTTTGGTTTTGAAATTCCCAATGCACCGGGTAAATATTTTTACGTCTGGTTAGATGCCCCTGTTGGTTACATGGCGAGCTTTCTTAATCTATGCCGTACCAAAGGTTGGGGATTTGAAACGTGGTGGAAGGCCGGCAGCGAGACCGAGTTGTATCACTTCATTGGCAAGGATATTTTGTATTTTCATTCATTGTTCTGGCCCGCTGTTTTACACGGCGCCGGTTTTCGTACGCCAACTGCAGTGCATGTGCATGGCTTCTTAACAGTGAATGGCGAAAAGATGTCGAAGTCACGCGGTACGTTTATTACAGCGAAGGCTTGGCGCGAACACTTGCCCACTGAACCACTACGATACTTCTATGCATCACGATTAGGTTCAGGCTTGGATGATCTGGATCTTGATCTCAACGAATTTGTTGCCAAAGTTAATTCCGATATCGTTGGCAAACTGGTCAACATCGCGAGTCGTTGTGCAGGATTTCTGGCGCGTGGATTTGAAAATCGCCTCGCCATCAAATTACCTGATCCAGCTTTGTATGAAGAATTTACTGACCAAGCTCAGAGTATTGGCGAACTTTATGAGAATCGTGATTTCGCCGCGGCGATGCGCGAGATCATGTCACTGACTGACAAAGCGAATCTATACATAGATCAGAACAAACCTTGGTTGCTGGCAAAAGATCCGGACAAAGCAACGGATGTGCACTTGGTTTGTACACAGGCAATCAATTTGTTCCGTGTGTTGATTGTGTATCTAAAACCTGTGTTACCGCGATTGGTTGCACAGGCCGAACAATTTCTGGGCGGGCAAGCACTCGATTGGGATGACATACAGCGCCCATTACTGGCCGTCAAAATCAACGCTTATGAACCATTGGCAACACGCATTGATACGGCCAGCGTCGCACGCGTACTTGAAGTAGATAAACCTGTAGAAATTGCCGTGTCGACCGACATCAAGTCGACTAATGTCAAAAAACCAGATGGTGATACGGCGACGCTCATTGATGAAGTCAGCATTGAAGACTTCGCCAAACTAGATTTGCGCATCGCCAAAATCATCCATGCTGAACAGGTTGAAGGTGCGGACAAATTACTGAAGCTACTCGTTGATGTGGGTGATGACAAAACACGCACCATCTTTGCTGGCATACGCTCAGCTTATGAACCAACCGCATTGATTGGCAGATTAACGTTGGTATTCGCCAACCTCAAACCACGCAAGATGCGTTTCGGTGTATCCGAAGGTATGGTACTTGCGGCCGGCCCAGGCGGTAAAGATATTTTTATTTTGTCACCGGACACCGGTGCGCAGCCCGGAATGAAAGTTAAATAGCAAACCATGTCAGCACTGGTCATCATCTTGTTGGGCACAGTGCTGATTCAGAGCTCACCGCTTGCACTAGATGGATCACGTTCTTTAATAAAGGCGCGCTTATCATTTACCGACGAAATACGACATGCTTTATTTACGCTTATCACCATTACGTTGAGCGCAGTATTGGGCTTCGTCGTTGTGCATGACGTGCTCATGCCATTGCGACTTGAATATCTGCGTACGCCGATCATTGTGCTTGGCATCGCTGCCATTATTTATGCATACAACAAATGGTTGCATGCGGGCGAAGTTCTTCAATACTCACCACTGATCATTCTCACCAACCATTGTGCCCTACTGGGCATTGCATTATTCACTGCATGGTATTCTGAATCATTGCTTGCTGCTCTTAGCTATGGTTTTGGTGCGGCGTGTGCACTGGCATTGCTCAGTGCCGCTTTCAAAGCGTTGATGGAGCGCATCGATACCACGGTGATTCCATTTGTATTTCGCGGTATTCCGCTATCATTGATCAGTGCGGGTTTAATGGCATTGGCATGGATGGGCTTCGCTGGGCTTGTTCACAACTAATGCACAATCGTAATTGATTCACTTCTATATGTCGTAATCAAGAGTTGATCACTAAAGTTTGCAACTGACATTGGTATGTACACTGGGCTGCGCCTTGATTCATTCAAACATCTGTGCAACACCGGCACAATTGAAATCATGCCTGCGCCAAACATGGTGACTTTGTCATTAGATCAACACGCCGATGCATTACTGCGCAGTTGCGTGAAAGTGGGTGAAACGGTTGCGCTCGGACAAATCATTGCACGACCCGATATAAGTTTCAGTGCATGTTTGCATTCATCGGTTTCAGGAACCGTACAAACCATCAATGCGAATCACATTGTCATCAGTAACAATCACAAAGATACGTTAGACGCATCGTTAACACCTAAGTCAAATTGGCAAACGTGGTCAAAAACTGAATTGATTGCCCATCTCGCAGAAGGCGGAATTGCCGGACTCGGCGGTGCTGCATACTCAACCAGTGCCAAATTGAGCGCAGGCCAGCAGCAACATATTGATACTTTGATAATCAATGGCATGGAATGCGAACCCTATATCACCTGCGATGATCATCTATTACGCGAACAGGCCGCATACATCTTAAACGGCGTGCAGATTTTGCTTCATGCTTGTGGCGCATCTCGCGCCTATGTTGCCATTGAAGATGACAAACCATTGGCGATCGACGCTGTACGCAATGCGCTCGCGCAACTGAATGACCAACGAATTTCAATACAGGTATTTCCGACAACATATCCACATGGTGATGAAGGTCAGTTGATAGGATTGTTACTAAGCAAAGAAGTACCGCGTGGACAATTGCCATCGGCCATAGGAGTGATTGTCCAAAATGTCGCCACGGCATTCGCTTGCGCGAAATGGATTTACGAAGGCAGACCGCTTATCAGTCGCGTCGTAACAGTCACGGGCCATGGCATACACGAATGCAAAAACGTTGAAGTTAGAATTGGCAGCGCATGCAAGGATGTGATTGCATACTGTGGCGGTTACCGAGGTGAGATCAGCACGTTAATCATGGGCGGCATTATGATGGGTACTGCACTGTCGAGTGATGAGATGCCGATCACCAAGGCCAGTAATTGTTTAATCGCAGCCAATCATCTTGATCTTGCACCAAACTATATTGAACAACCTTGCATTCGTTGTGGTGAATGTGCTCATGCTTGTCCGGTCGATCTATTACCGCAACAACTATTAATGAATTTGCGCAATCAAAATACCGCGGCAGTCGAAGAACTGGGTCTACGCGATTGCATTCTCTGCGGTTGTTGCGATACGGTATGTCCCAGCCATATAGCGTTGGCATCACGCTTTCGCGTGGCCAAGTTACAGTTACTTGGATAATTGTGGCACTTGCAACTCCCACTCCCACTGCTCCATTTGTTCGCACCAAACGTACGGTGCGGTGGATCATGTGCATGGTGCTATTGACACTACTGCCTGCGGCACTGGTGTACTGTAATTACTTTGGATGGGGGTTGTTAATTCAATTTGTACTTGCCGGCATCACCGGTATTACTTTCGAAGCATTGGCATTGTCGCTGCGCAGGCGTTCATTGCAACCTGCAATCAGTGATGGCAGTACGTTTGTCACTGCGGCGCTGCTCGCTTTCTCGATGCCGCCATTGGCACCATGGTGGTTGACCGTCAGTGCGACGGCTTTTTCCATCTTACTCGCAAAACATTTGTATGGTGGATTGGGTATGAATCCATTCAATCCAGCCATGGTAGGTTATGCCGTGTTATTGGTGTCGTTTCCTTCTGCAATGACTCAATGGTTGCCCGCATCTTCGGTAACACCCTTGCAAATTAACTTCTCACAAACACTGCAATGTATTTTAAGTGGTCAACTGCCATCATCATTGAGTGTCGATGTTCTATCCTCTGCTTCTCCTTTAGCTGCATTGAAGACAGGTCTTGCGGCACGTCATACCATGGATGAAGTATTCGCTTCATCAACCTTTGGAAATATTGCAGGTGCCGGTTGGGAATGGGTGTCAATAGCACTGTTGTTGGGTGGCATGGCACTATTGGCGTTGCGTTTAATTCGCTGGCACATTCCAGTGGCCATGTTATTGGCAGTATTTTTCTGTGCATGGATCATAAACAGTATCGACCCGGGTCGTCATGCCACTGCCTGGTTTCATTTATTGTCAGGCGCAACCATGATCGGCGCATTTTATATTGCGACCGATCCTGTTACTGCACCCAGTAGTACGCGAGGCCGTTTGATATATGGTGCAAGCATTGGCATATTAACTTATGTGATTCGCAGCTTTGGCTACTATCATGACGGTGTTGCATTTGCAGTCTTGACCATGAATCTATTCGCTCCATTGATTGATAAGTTTACTGTGCCGCGTATTTATGGCGAAACCTGAGTATCCATTGCAGCGCTTGACTCGTTACAGCAAAGTATTGGTAACCGTCACAATGGTTGCATCACTCGCAATAGCTGCAATCTACTTAACTTGGCGAGTGACCAACGAACATATTGAACACAATGAACATGCCTGGCTGGAAGCACAAATCAACACATTGGTGCCAGCAACATCGCGTGACAACGATTTGCTGGCGGATAAGATCAGCGTGGTTGCGCCCGAATTACTTGGTACAGAAATCCCCGTCAATATTTACCGCGCGCGCCGCAATGGTTTGCCGGTAGCCGCGGTAATTAATTGCATTGCACCCGATGGCTACGGCGGCCCAATAGAACTTCTGATTGCCATCAGCTACAACGGTGAAGTTTTGGGAGTACATGTGCTTGCGCATCATGAAACACCGGGCATTGGCGATGCATTTGAATTGCCAGGTTCGCATTGGCTTGATAGTTTTAAAGGACGCTCGTTGCACAAGCCGGAAGCGCGTGGTTGGAATGTCCGTAAAGATGGCGGTGATTTCGAACAATTCACCAGCGCCACCATTACACCTCGCGCTATTATCAAGGCAGTGCAACGTGCACTTGATTATTATCAGCAACATCGCGACCAAGTTTTCGCTACCTCATGAACGCGCCTACTACACCATCATTGGCAATCACTTGGCAACAACCCACGTTTTTGTTGCCCTTGTTTTGTCTCTGCCCTTTGTTGGCCGCAGCTAACTCGTTAGCGATGGCACTTGGATTATCCATAGTGTTGTGTATTGCAACGGTCAGTACCATGGTCCTTACCTTCTTGATACGACCATTGATTCCAAACACATTGCAAACATTCGCATGGTTGATGATCAGCAGTGCCGTTATTGCGATTCTCGAACTGTTACTGCATGCATGGAACTATCCGTTGTTTCGCGGCTTGGGATTATTCTTACCGCTCTGTGTGGTGGCCTGCTTGCTGATCACCCGACCACAGATGCAATTGGAACAAAGCTCGTTATCAACGTTGGCATGGCGTGCATTAAAAATGAATGGTGGCTTTACTTTTGCTGCATTGATTCTTGGCACTGCACGCGAACTGATTGGTCACGGCACTCTCTTTTATGATGCTGTCGCAATATTTGGCAACTCATGGCAATCACTGTCCCTCACACTATTTCGCAGTGATATGGGCTTTCTACTGGCGGTGTTGGCGCCGGGCGCATTCATCGGCTTCGGTATTGGTGTTGCCATCTATAATTGGTTATGGATTCATCTGCCACTTAAGAACCATGACAATGCGTAAAGATAAAGTGATTGAGTTATTTTCACGTCTGAAGGAATTGAATCCAAAGCCTACGACTGAATTGATTTATAAAACGCCGTTTGAATTACTGATTGCCGTGATTCTCTCTGCACAAGCCACCGACAAAGGTGTGAATATCGCCACCCGTACGTTGTTCAAAGTCGCCAATACACCCGAAGCCATACATGCGCTTGGTATTGATGGTTTATCAACCTATATTCGTACCATCGGGCTTTACAATTCCAAGGCCAAGAACATCATTGCCACTTGTCGCATATTGATTAACCAACATCATAGCGAAGTCCCTCGCAGTCGCGAGGCGTTGGAGGCATTGCCTGGTGTCGGTCGCAAGACTGCGAATGTCATTCTCAATACTGCATTTGGCGAGCCTACTGTCGCGGTGGACACGCATATCTTTCGCGTTGCCAATCGAACGGGACTGGCGCCAGGAAAAAATGTTGAGCAGGTTGAAACTAAATTGCTTAAAGTCATTCCCACGCAATACTTGCAC
>JAICKZ010000061.1 GCA_025927665.1 Steroidobacteraceae bacterium
AAGATTTTGTCGAGCGAATCAAAGAACTTACTTCAGGACAAGGCGTTGCAGTTGCGTTTGATACAGTCGGTGGAGATACATTTCGTAAGAGTATCGATTGTATTTCACCTTGCGGTCAGTTAGTCACTATTACTGCCGGCGAGACCGGTGCCGCTGCGCCAGCGTTTTTATATAAAAGTGTCACGGTACATTATGAGTTCATGGGCGCACGCGTTGCCTACAATCAGCAACCGGAAAAACAAGGCGCTATTCTCGCTGGCATCGCCAACCTCGTCGATAATAAACTGATTAATGTTCATGTCAGCAAAGCATGGAAGTTTGAAGAGCTGGTCGAAGCACATCGTGCCATTGAAACTGGGCGCACCATTGGCAAGATGGCTGTAGTAGTTAAAGGATGATTTAATTTAAAGTCTCTTACAGTGAGTTGCTTATCCTATGTTTTGACTGCTTATATCAATGGCAAAATAGCTCATAGGGTGTAATCGTGATTACATGCTGTTTTTATTGGCGACTTGTACAAGGCGTAAAAGCACATCAATTAACTTCATTCAAGCTTCACCAATCGTAACCGCAATGCATTGCTAATCACCGATACCGAACTCAAGCTCATCGCCGCGCTGGCAATCATCGGACTGAGCAATATTCCAAAGAAGGGATACAACGCACCAGCTGCAATTGGCACGCCGACAAAGTTATAAACAAAGGCGAAGAATAAATTTTGACGAATGTTTTCATTGTACGTTGACTTAAACGTCGTGCTCGCGCGATACCACGCAAATCTCCTTTGACAAGTACCACGCGCGCGCTGTTCATCGCGATATCAGTACCCGTGCCCATTGCAATGCCGACATTGGCAGCAGCAAGCGCCGGTGCGTCGTTAACACCATCACCCGCCATTGCGACAATACGACCTTGTTGTTGCAATTGTTGAATGATCTTGAATTTATCCGCAGGTAATACTTCGGCGTGAACCTCATCAATGGCGAGTTGCTTCGCAATTGCATTGGCAGTGGTGGAATTATCACCGGTTAACATTACAACACGTAACTTCGAAATACGTAATTGTGTCAACGCTTCTACAGCGGTAGATTTTATAGAGTCTGCGACGCTAATAATTCCTGCCAATTGATTGTTCACACTCAAGTACATGACCGTGTGGCCTTGCTCTCGTAATTGTTGTGCCTCATTTTCAAATGATGAAACATTAACCTTTAAGTCGTGCATCAAACCCACACTACCGAATGTAACTGAAGCATTGTTGATGATGCCACTGACGCCTTTACCAGTGATGGATTTGAAATCGATCACGAGAGAAATGTCGATGTGTTGCGCGAGAGCATGATCAACAATTGCGTTTGCTAATGGATGTTCGCTCAGTTTTTCCAGCGCGGCTGCATAACTTAGTACTTGAGTGTCAGTAAACTTTGTTGTCGGTTTCACTCTTTGTACTGTTGGTTTGCCTTCAGTTAATGTCCCGGTTTTATCAATCACCAAGGTATCGACCTTTTCCATCAACTCGAGTGCTTCCGCATCTTTAATAAGTACGCCTTCGCCAGCGCCACGTCCCACTCCCACCATAATCGAGATTGGCGTCGCAAGCCCAAGCGCGCAAGGACACGCGATGATCAGTACCGATACGGCAACGACTACTGCATGTGACAATGCCGGCGCGGGCCCAACAAGTGACCACAATATAAATGCAACGATGCTGATTGCGATGATCGCAGGTACAAACCATGCAGATACCTGATCGGCTAATTTCTGAATCGGCGCGCGTGAACGACCGGCATCGCTGACCATCTGTACAATTTTCGATAGCAGTGTTTGCGCACCAACTTTCTCGGCGCGTAATAAAAACGATCCGGTTTGATTGATCGTGCCCGCTGAAACGTTGTCGCCGACATGTTTGCTCACTGGGACCGATTCACCAGTGATCATTGATTCATCGACGTTTGATGATCCATCGGTAATGACGCCATCCACTGGAATTTTGCCACCAGGTTTGATGCGTAATATGTCACCGATTTGTACGACGTCAAGATGCACTTCTTGTTCTTCACCCTGCGTATTAACACGCAATGCAGTATTCGGCGCCAGTGACAGCAATGACTTCACTGCACTGTTGGTTTGTGAACGCGCGCGTAACTCCAACACTTGGCCCAACAACACCAGCGTCGTAATTACTGCGGCAGATTCAAAATACAACGGTACCATACCATTCATTTTGAATGCTTCGGGCAGTAAAGTTGGAAACAATAGTCCCATTACGCTAAACACATATGCCGTCGCAGTGCCAATACCAATCAAGGTAAACATGTTCAATGATTTATTTTTAAACGATTGCCATGCGCGTTCGAAGAAAGACCATCCGCTCCAAAGTATCACCGGAGTTGCAAGCACCGCCTGCGACCACATGAACAAAATCTTACCCATCAACTGCTGCAAACCTAATCGTGGTAGCAGATCGCTCATTGCAATTATTAGCAACGGTAACGTTAATGCCACACTGATCCAGAAGCGTCGGGTCATATTATTCAGTTCTGAATTGTCACTGTCATTGAGCGAAGCCGTATGCGGCTCAAGCGTCATGCCACACTTGGGACAATTACCAGGCTTATCACTGATCAC
Source organism: Steroidobacteraceae bacterium (assembly GCA_025927665.1). Classification (GTDB taxonomy): domain Bacteria; phylum Pseudomonadota; class Gammaproteobacteria; order Steroidobacterales; family Steroidobacteraceae; genus CAILZL01. The sequence goes on from JAICKZ010000061.1 coordinate 2,629, forward strand.
CTCTGGATGCATTGGACAAGTCCACTTTGTCGCCGTGGTTTCTTTCACTATTGATGATCGCGATGAACTTTCTGTGGGGTCCTTTTCATGATTACAACAAGTGGTTAGTGCTGCGGTATTTGCAGAAGAACGAGTGTATTGATGTGGCGCGGCTTTGAACTTGGTGACACAACCTTGCGAGCAAAAATAATAAATTTTGCCTTGGTATGCAGCTGATTTGTCAGGATTGGCCACCACCTTCATGCCGCACACGGGATCTATGTGCAGCTTATTGCTATGTGTTTCAGTGGCGTGCTCGTGCTTCATGTAACTCCGATACTAAGCTCTAATCGCATTTAGACAACATTGGCAAGATAATTTGCAATGCTGAAGTCGAAGAAATACTGGCGACCCATGGTGTGGACCTGTACAGTTCACTACAAGCACGGAAAAATACTTATCTTTTGCTGACATTACCAATAGTTTCTCGAATGATTTATCATGCTTTTCCTCGCCATCAATACATCGCGCTATTTTTACTGCTGTTGCTATCCATTGGTATGGCGGTGTTCTGGATAAACAAAGGACGAGCACACCACTTTCCCGATGCGCCTAATGGTCAATTCGGGTGTTTGTCATACACACCACGTAGTGACGGCATTCATCTTACCGAAGCCGATACTCGCAAGCAGATAGCGATTGATATGCAGCAATTGTCCGCACGCACTCACTGCGTGCGAACTTACTCTGTGATGGGTGGGCTGGACGAAGTGCCTGCGGTCGCACGTAAACTCGGCATGCATGTATTACTTGGCATCTGGATTGGTCGCAACGATGAAGTCAATGAGTTAGAGCTTAAGCATGGCATTGATGTCGCAAATGAAAATCGCGATGTGATTGATGCCGTTATTGTCGGTAACGAAGTATTGCTGCGTCGTGAGCAAAGTGCACCGATACTGGCAACCATGATGCAACGCGTTCACAACGAAACGCAGCTTCCAGTGACTTATGCGGATGTATGGGATTTTTGGCTGAAGAATCCATCATTGGCAGATTCTGCATCATTCATCACCATTCATATTTTGCCGTATTGGGACGATATTCCCATTGCCATTGATCATGCCATGAATCATGTGGATGACATTTATAAAAAAATTCAAAACGCTTTTCCGGGTAAAGCTATTTACGTCGGCGAGACCGGATGGCCGAGTGCGGGAAGACAACGTGAAGGCGCATTGCCCAGCTTAATCAACGAAGCACGTTTCACTCGAGAATTTATAGCTTTTGCGAATGCACATTCCTTACCCAACAATTTTATCGAAGCTTATGATCAGCCCTGGAAGAAAGCATTGGAGGGCACCGTGGGCGGTTATTGGGGTTTATACGATGCCGATGGCCATGAAAAATTTCCACTCACTGGTCCAGTGATTGAAGACGTAAAGTGGTGGCGCGGTTTGTTAGGTGGTGGCGTTGTCGCCGCATTGTTAACGCTGTTTGTGTGGATCAAACAAGTACGCACAGTTCCTTTATTAGCAACCTATGCACTGGCGGGATTCTGTCTGGGCGCGGTCATTCCCATTCAATGGCATTACTGGATGATCAGCAATCGTGACTGGCAGGAATGGTTATGCGCTGTCACGTGGGGCGCTACATCCGATGCAGTATTTATTTGCGCATTGATTCCCGTCTCTACAGAAGGAATCGTCATTAAGCGCCTCGTGTTTGCTGCAGAATCAATACTGCTGTTTGGTGTTGCCTATATTAATCTCGGATTAGTATTCGATGCACGCTATCGCGACTTTCCTTCCATGTTTCTGTTATTACCAACCATTACATTGCTGATTGCCAAAATTAATTTCTCTGCACGAGATAACTTGCTGATCTCTCTATCATCGATTTACAAATTAATGTTTGCTTGTTGGATGCTGATATCAATCATCGCCATTGTTTATATAGAACACTTCAGTAACTTCAACGCCATCTGGTGGTGTATATGTTGTGCACTACTGGCTTGGGCTGTGTTGCCCTATCGTTCGCGAATGGTTCAACCGTTGCAAACTAAGTCGGATGTATAACACCGCACCTAACAACATTCCAAATCCTGACAGATCAAAATCGTACAACACCATGCCGGCAATGCCGGCGACCATCGCGACAATAGCGAATAAGCGTATTGCACCTACCCATGCCAGCGCGGCTGCAACAATGCTGATCGGGCCAAACAAATGTCTTGAGAAACCAAATATTGCAGCGTTACGAATTTTGCAACTGAACGCCGCAGCCTGTAGCACGCAGGCGGTAGCGACTTCGTCAGGTTCAACGATAAAAAAACGGATGGCCAATAATATGGCGGCAGTGACAAGCGTAATTAGGAAGATGTTGAGAATGATACGGATCATAGTGGATGGTGATGGATATTTAAATGTTCAACAAAGCGCGATTAACTTGCATACATTGTTCATACGCGGCAACTATGTTTCAGCGTTTATCAAAAGTATATCAGCTCATGCTGATGAATTTTTGATAATTGATTTACTCAATGACGTCGCTATGTCACCATCGAGCGAAACAGTATGAGGGGATTGTCTTTGGAAACGATGATTCCATATCGTATCCGGAATTGCGCAGCGTCCATGTCAATCGCATTCACGACCAATGCACGACCACCAATCATGGCACCGCACTTGTGACTATTTTGATAGTGACTAACAATTCCACATTACTTAATTGACACCTTGCTTCTGTAGCGTAATAGTTAGGCTCTGTCGCTAATAGCACTAATAGCAAAGATGTTAACCATGCCAACTCTATGGATCTCCACACGCAAAGGTGTATTTCACTTATCTAGCGATACCAAGCGCAAAACATGGAAACTATCTGGTCCGCAAATGTTGGGCCATATAATTCATCACGTAGTCCAAGACTTACGTGATCCAAAAACATTATTGATGGCGGCGAAAACCGGGCATCTTGGTCCTACGATTTATCGTTCCACGAATCGCGGCAAAACCTGGAAGGAAGCAAAACAACCTCCCGCATTTCGCAAAGCAAATGAGGGTGAAGAATCACGTGCTGTACAACGCGTGATTTGGTTAACGCCGGGCCATGCCAAAGAAAAGGGTACCTGGTACGCTGGCACGTCTCCCGCTGGATTGTTTCAATCCAAAGATGCTGGTGAAACATGGGTACCTGTTGCAGGGTTTAATGATCATCCCATGCGCAGCAAGTGGGTGCAGTTCGGCACGCCTGATGGTGAGTTCTTGCATTCCATCATGACCGATCCACGCGACGCCAACCATTTATATATTGGTATCTCGATTGGTGGTGTATTTGAATCACTGGATGGTGGCAATAGTTGGCTGCCATTAAACCAAGGCGTTGCGATGGATTATGCACCCGATTCAACTGCCGAGTTTGGCCATGATCCACACTGTGTCGTCATGCATCCACTCAAACCCGATCGTTTGTACCAACAAAATCATTGTGGTTTATATCGCATTGATCGGCCATCCAATATGTGGGAACGCATCGGCAAGAGCATGCCAAAAAAAATTGGTGATATTGGTTTTCCAGTGGTGCTACATCCACACGATGCAGATACGGCATGGGTGTTTCCCATGGATGGTACCCGTGTGTGGCCACGCACCGCCGTGAACGGCAAGCCGGCGGTATATCGCACTCAAAATGCAGGCAAATCATGGCAACGCTTGGACAAAGGTTTACCTGCATCACAAGCATGGTTGACTGTCTTACGACAGGCAATGTGTGCAGATACTCAATTACGACCAGGTGTATATTTTGGCACCACAAGTGGTGAAGTGTGGGGAAGCAACAATGAGGGTGAAGCGTGGAAATGCATTGCACAAAGATTGCCTGAAATTTATGCGGTGACCGTTGCTGATTGAATCGCTGTTACAACTATGAAGACCAACATCTGTACTGTACACGTTGCCAGTCCTTTGCGTTCTTACACCAAAGGCGCAACCAAGGTCATCGCGAAGGGTGCATCGCTACAAGAGGTACTGGCTGATCTGGATCAACAGTTTCCTGGCATGCGCTTTCGCATGATCGATGAACAAAATCATATTCGTGAACACATTCGTCTTTCTATCAATACGCAAATGACCAATGATCTAATGCATCCGCTTAAATCTGGCGATGTCCTTCATTTAATTTGTGCACTTAGTGGTGGTTAAGTTACATCATGACGCTTACACGAGAAGAGTTGGGTCGCTATAGCCGTCATTTGTCCTTAAGTGAGTTCGGCATTATAGGTCAAGAGAAACTTAAAGCTGCCAAAGTAGTCGTCATTGGTGCGGGTGGATTAGGTTCACCTGCTTTGTTGTACCTCGCTGCCGCTGGAGTTGGCACGCTAGGTATAGTGGATTTTGATAAGGTAGATATATCCAACTTGCAACGACAAGTTTTATTTACCAATGAAGACATAGGACAATCCAAAGCAGCGGTTGCGACTCAACGATTGGCTGCATTGAATCCACAGATCACTATTCAATCGCATGATGTTGAGATCAATGCGAGCAATGTAATGGATATCTTAAGTAGTTATGACATTGTTATTGATGGCTGCGATCGTTTTGTTACACGTTATTTGGTGAATGATGCTTGTGTGTTATTACACAAGCCGTTGGTCAGCGCTGCTATTCATCGCTTCGAAGGACAAGCATTAACTTATGTTCCTGATCAAGGACCTTGCTATCGTTGTCTGTTTCCTGAACCACCTGCGGGCGATCTGGTGCCCAACTGTGCCACTGCCGGCGTATTAGGCGTATTGCCCGGGGTGATGGGTACTATTCAAGCAACGGAGGCCATCAAGTTGATCACCGGCATCGGTGAAGTGTTGAATGGACGTTTGCTGACTTACGATGCGTTGGAGATGCGTTTCGCGACATTTGAATTCAAGCGACGCAGCGATTGTGCAGTGTGTGGTGACAGCCCAACTATTACAGTGCCTGCTGAACAATTGGTCGCATGTGCAACGCCTGATGATGACACTAGCATTAGTATTGCTGAGCTACAGGCATTATTGACTCAAGCATCAACTCGTAAACTTCAGTTAATTGATGTACGTGATCCGCATGAATATACGTTAGGCCACCTGCCATCTGCGATCAATATTCCATTGGCTCTATTGGACACACAATGGAATTCACTAGACCGCAACAAACTTACGATATTTATTTGTCGTAGTGGCATGCGTAGTCAACAAGCTTGTCAACTTGCTGTTCAGCACGGATTAACAAGCGCGGTGAATGTTAGTGGAGGGCTGCAACAGTGGAATGACACTGTTGATGTTTCTCGACGCTGTATTATTTAGCTGCAATGAATGCAGCCGTGTTAATCATTTGATCAAGCACATACTGCATTAATAAAAGCTTCGGTACTATCGTCCAATTGGATCCATTGCAAGCCAACGCGAAATCGGTCAATGCCTACCTTGACGCAATAGGCTACTCGTCCACTTAAACTGATGCGTTGATTCATGCCGCATGCCATGAGTGACATGCCAATCGCAACTTCCTGACCGACATTTAAATTCACCGGTGAAATGAGCCCTGCACCGCCGATAGAAATATCCACCGCATGACCGGATAGAGTTTCGGTTTCTGATAATTCAATGTCTGCATGGGTTAATAACACCTTGCGACTTCCACCACGACGTTCGGCGAGATCAAAGTGAGCCTGACGAATTGTGGATTCATTCAATGTGCCCATGCGGTTCCCCAAAAGTAAGTTAATGCGACGCTAGTGATTGATGATTGAGCGATAGTTCGGCTCAATGACTGGAACGGCAAAGTTAGTAATTCTTTTAGCTGAATTTTGCCGTGATTTACCGCAATTGAGTCGTTTCTATGTGCGTCAAATCACAATATTTAACATGATTATAAGCTTGCTTTACGTAACTCATGTCGACTGCGAACTCATCCCAGATTAGTTTGCAATTTCATCCATTGATAAAAAAATGGTACAGTCAAGCAGTTAGTAAATCACTTGCCTTGATTGCGGACCTATATGTGACTGAGGATGCACGTCGCAGTGGAGTGGGGCCAACAACTGATATACGCTGCCGAACAGGATATGCGCGCACGCGGTTGCGTGCATATTGCAATGGACGTGGCAGAAAAGAACATTCGTGCACAACAATTTTATTCAATTCTTGGATTCGCTAAGCGTACGGTTACAGCGTCATGCACAAACCATTGCAAACTTAATGACCTATAGTTTGCGGGCACCGATAACGGCATTAATTTCCATTAGATTCTTATGTAACTCATCTATAATGCCTTGCCAATACGGCGTACCAACTGGGCGCATGATTTGATCATGGATATATCTTCCTTGATGCTGGCACGCATGCAGTTTGCTGCCAATATCACCTTCCATATTTTGTTTCCGTCCATTTCCATTGCAATGGGCTGGATGCTGTTGTATTTCAAATTGCGTCACAATCATGAAGTACATGATGCGAACTCAACGGCTGTCAGTCATCCATCGAAATGGCTCGACGCATATCGCTTCTGGATTAAAGTATTTGCCCTGACCTTTGCATTGGGCGTGGTCAGTGGTGTCACCATGAGTTTTCAATTCGGCACCAATTGGCCTGGCTTCATGAACACAGTAGGTAACATTGCCGGGCCACTACTAGCTTATGAAGTGTTGACAGCATTTTTCATGGAAGCAACGTTTTTGGCGATCATGTTGTTTGGTATGAATCGCGTCAGCAATCGCGTGCATACGTTGGCGACCATATTGGTTGCGTTGGGTACCACTTTGTCCGCTTTCTGGATCTTGGCATTGAATTCGTGGATGCATACACCCAGTGGCTATGAAATGCGCGATGGCGTAGCGCATGCAACGAGTTGGCTGCAAATACTGTTTAATCCATCGATGCCTTATCGAGTCACGCATATGTTGCTGGCTTCGGGATTGACAGTGTCATTCTTATTAGCTGGTATATCAGCTTATCGTTGGTTACGTGGCGATCGCGGTGCAGATGTTATCGTCGCGTTGCGTACCGGTATCTTTACGGCTGCAATTTTAATTCCATTGCAAATAGTCGCCGGTGATGCACATGGATTAAACACCTTACGTTATGAGCCAGCAAAAATTGCGGCGATGGAGGGACTGTGGACTACGCAACGTCACGCACCGGCCGTACTGTTCGCAATTCCCGATGAGACATCACAAACCAATCGCAATGAAATTGCCATTCCAGGATTGGCATCGTTGTACTTAAAGCACGATTTCAATGGTGAGATTAAAGGTATCGATGCATTTGCAAATGAACATCCACCGGTTGCGCCACTGTTCTTTGCATTTCGCATTATGGTGGGAATGGGAATCATCATGCTCTGTATATCGTGGTTGGCAACATGGAAGTTATATCAACATCGTCGCGATGTATCGATGCTACCGAATTGGTTGTTGCGTACTTTATATGCCATGACTTTTTCAGGCTGGGTGGCGTTGGTGGCGGGTTGGTATGTTACTGAAATAGGCAGACAACCTTACTTGGTGCAGGGCATCCTGTTGACCAGTAAAGCCGTCGCGAATATTTCACAACCAATGTTGTTAAGCACCTTCATCATGTATTTAGTTCTCTATGTTGCGTTGATCACAGCCTATATTGCGGTGATTTTTTATATGGCACGCAAGGCGAGCTTGCATCAACCAGTGGCGTCAAGTAATCCACTTAATGGGACAGGTCAATGAGCGAAGTAATTCCTGTTGGACTAAGTGGTGAAGCCTTATGGTTGCCAGTCATCTTTTTGCTGCTGATAGGAATCGCAGTACTGGCTTACGTCATCCTTGATGGATACGACCTCGGTGTTGGCGTCTTGTTGCGTCATGCAAACGCTGATCAACAAGATATCATGGTTGCTTCCATCGGACCTTTCTGGGACGCAAATGAAACCTGGCTAGTGCTTGGTGTGGGTTTATTGCTGGTGGCCTTTCCCACTGCCAACGGTGTGATACTGACATCGTTGTATCTGCCCGTTGCGATGATGTTGTTGGGCTTAATACTTCGCGGTGCCGCATTTGATTTTCGTATCAAGGCACAGGCGCATCATAAACCTTGGTGGAATCGCGCTTTTTGCTTTGGCTCATTAGTAACAGCATTCGCACAAGGATTGATGTTGGGTGGTTTAATAACAGGTTTTTCTGAGACCTGGACAACGGTGTTATTCGATATGTTTGTTGGCTTATGCCTTGCCTCAGCGTATACGTTACTCGGTGCTTGCTGGTTGATCATGAAAACAGAAGGACCTTTGCAAATCCAAGCCATTGACTGGGCGCGACGCGCGTTATGGCTTGCAGCGAGCGGCATCGTTGCTGTGTCGATTGCAACGCCATGGGTAAGCGAGCGTATTTTTGAAAAATGGTTTTCTTTACCGAATGTGTTATTACTGGCTCCCATTCCCATATTAACCATCGCATTGTTTATCATGGCGACTGTATTTTTGCGGCGACTTGCACACGATGCGCAACATGGAAATCAACATGAATTGGATCGTTGGTGCTGGGCACCGTTTGTAAGTGTGGTGACGATATTCATTCTGGCATTTATCGGTCTGGCCTATAGCTTGTTTCCCTATTTGTTGATCGACCAAATCACTATATGGCAAGCTGCAGCGGCGCCTGAATCATTAATGGTTATCTTGATTGGCGCATTGACTGTATTGCCGGTCATCATTGGCTATACCATATTTGCATATCGTGTATTTTGGGGAAAGGCAATGGATCTGCACTATGGATAACGGATGAGATACTGCCAAAGTCGCATTGCGCTGTAACGTTAAAGGACGATTGTTCCTCGACCAATTTCTTTCACCAGTCCACTGACCAAGATATGCGCATCAGCGTTGATGTTTAGTTCCAGTTCGCATGGACGTTTGATTACATCGCCTTGTCGCACACGACGATGCAGGGGCATGGTGAGATGCGATGCGATAAACCAACCGCCGAGATTGGCGCATGCAGAACCGGTCGCAGGATCTTCTGCATAACCATTACCCTTGGCAAAAAAGAATCGCGAGGTGATGGTTTGGTCATTGCTTTCACTCCAGACATACGCCAAAAAGTGATTGTCCTTTAAGGTTCCATATCGCTTAAGCAATTCAACAGCCGGATTGCAACGTAGTACTGCGTCATGACTACGCAATGGAATCACCAGTTGTTCACTACCGGTATTAACCCACAGCGGTTCATTGCCAATGTCAGCTTCATTGATGCCCAGCATGGTTGCTAACTGAACACGTGTTGCTTCAACCTTTCGCCATTGAGGTGAATTGGACTTTAATGTCCAGCGCGATGCGTGTGCAGTGACCGGTACAACTCCCGCTTTCATTTCAAGTGTTAACGCATCGCCTGGTTGTTTGATATCGCATACCACATGCGCGGTGCCGAGGGTGGGATGCCCTGCAAAAGGCAATTCATAATCAGGCGTAAAAATGCGTACTCGTGCGGTTGCTTTATCGCTGGGAAAAATGAATGTGGTTTCAGATAAATTAAATTGCAACGCCAAGGCTTGCATGGTCGTATCGTCCATACCACGTGCATCTTCAAAGACACATAAGGGATTGCCCGAAAAAGCATTTGCTTCGGTAGCAAACACATTCAACAATCGATACGCATAACCATCCATAATCTAACTCCAAATATTTTCTCACTCATCAAGACAAACAATTTTTGCAGGGCTCTTCTTAGCGAAGCCATGCAGTAAAATTGATTGGCTTATGGGGTTAAGTGTATCTCAATTATGAATTCCAAAAGCCTGGGAGGTTTTATCCTTATCTATTTTCGCGTTGACGGATGATATTAATTGGCTTTTGATACTTTAATCCCAAGCATCGCAGGGAGCATTTTCGCTGATTTTAATAATGTCAGATGAGTGAATCGAAGCGTTCACCGCCTTCACAAACTCCATTTTCTGTTCTTCACTTAACTCTTTCAATTTGAAGCAAGCACTGTATTCGCCTTCTTTGCCCCAATAAAATTTTTTAATCACAATCTTATTTGCATCACGTTGTTCATACATTGCGATAATTTCTGCCAGTCGCTG
>JAICKZ010000052.1 GCA_025927665.1 Steroidobacteraceae bacterium
CCGACGACTGACTTGTTCAACTAGTCTGAGCGTCTAATCGGTTGATCCACTTCGCTGAGAACAATAACAATAAGCCTACACCAGCAGTGCCTGCAAATACCATTAAAAATCGATGCGGCATGGCGTTTACTGAGTCACTGCCCAGCTGACCTGCAATCAATCCACCCAATGCATTGCCAAGTGCAATGGACATGTACCAAGCGCCCATCATTTGTGCAGCATAGCGAGCGGGCGTTAATCTGGTCACCATGGAGAGACCCACCGGCGAGAGACACAACTCGCCAGTACTGTGTAATAAATACGTGATGATCAGCCAGGTGGGCGCAACCTTCGTACCTGCCACCACGAATTGCGCTGCAAAATACAGTACTAAAAAGCCCAGCCCGAGTTGTATCAAGCCTAGAGCCAGCTTAACGGGCATCGACGGATCGAGTTGTTTCACGCCCAAGCGCAACCACAGCGCAGCGAATACCGGTGCGAGCGTGATGATAAAAAATGAATTAACCGATTGCATCCACGACGCCGGCATTTCCCAACCGAAAATCATGCGATTGGTGTAGCGCTCCGCGAACAGATTGAAAGACGATCCTGCTTGCTCAAAACCTGACCAAAAAAATGTAGCGGTAAATACCATGATCATGATAATCAACACGCGCTTCTTTTCGGCGATCGATAAACCGCCAAATATAAACACATATGCGAAATAGGCAGCAATCAGCAGGGCAATAATTTTACTGGCATTGGTTGCAACACTGACAGGCGCAAAATTAATCCAGTGATTGGCAAGACCGATACCTGCTAAAGATAAAACCAACATAAAGGAAACGACGGTTACTGTTGTGCGTCTTATTAGTGCTCGATCTGGTGTTGCATTAAATGAACCAATGTTTCCTAAGTAACCACGCGTCAACCAATATTGGCTCAGACCCAGCAGCATAAACACGCCCGCAGCACCAAAGCCATAGTGCCATCCCAGTCGTTCACCTAAATAACCACAGACAATTTGCCCTATCAATGCGCCAAGATTGATTGCCATATAAAAGATGGAAAACCCGGCATCGCGACGCGCGTCACTATCATTACTGTATAGCAAACCCACCATGATACTAATGGTGGGTTTGAAAAGACCACTGCCCAATACGATGAACAACATGCCCAAGTAGAAACTTAAATCATAAGGTAAAGCCATGGTGAAGTGACCTAGTGCGATCACGATACCGCCGATAAACATCGCACGTTGTTGGCCAAGGATGCGATCGCTCAACCATCCACCCGCTAGCGAAAAAACATAAATGCCTGCGGTATAAAGACCGTAAATTGCAGTGGCATCATGATCATTCAGTCCCTGGCCACCATGTGTGACCGCATCGACCAATGCCAGCACCAGAATGGCGCGCATACCGTAATAAGAAAAGCGTTCCCACATTTCGGTGAAGAATAACGTCGCCAGCCCACGTGGATGTCCGAACCATTGTTTTGTTGTGTTCATTGCTGTTGGATAAGTTAAAGATGGATGGACAGATAGCGATTTATGGCAATGATATAGTGAAGAGTGTTAACTGCACACTCTCTACGTCGTACATAGTTGCAGACAACTACATATCCTATGTTGCATCATAAGCATCGCTAAAATTATCTTCGATATCGTACTCATGACACTGAACATCAATACGCGCATCCTATTAAACCCATGGAAGGGACCTTATGGTGGTGTGCCGCCATTCGATCGTGTTGCGGTATCTGCACTTGTCCCAGCGTTGGAAAAAGCCATGCAAGAACAATTAGCCGAATTGCAGGTGATCGCCAATAATCCTCAGCCGCCGACATTCGCCAACACATTTGAAGCTTTTGAGAACAGTGGACACGCCTTGGAGCGAGTGCTCACCATATACCATGTCTACAGTTCAACGATGAACGATACGGCCATGCAGGCAGTGGAGCTAGAAGTAGAGCCGAAGTTGGCGGCGTTTCACGATGACATCATTCAGAATTCCGCCTTGTTCGCTCGTATCGCTACAATATATAACAAACGTGAGCAGCTTAATTTAAGTGTAGAGCAACAACGTCTGTGCTGGTTGCATTACCATGACTTTGCACGTGCTGGCGCTCAACTTAAGGAAGACGACAAACAATCACTTGCGATTATCAATCAACGATTGGCAACGTTGTTTACCGAGTTTAGCCAAAATGTTTTGAAAGACGAAAACGAAGTGCAGTTGGTTCTTGACAGTGAGCAACAATTGGATGGTTTACCGCTTGGTGAATGCGAAGCCGCAGCTGCCGAAGCGCAAACAAGAAAGTTGCCGGGCAAATGGGTTATTGCCAACACCCGTTCCAGCGTTGAACCGTTTTTAACTTTTTCCACACAACGTCAACTGCGTGAAAAAGTGTGGCGCAATTTCACCCTGCGTGGTGATCAGGGCGCGACAGACAATAAGATGCTTGCCAGTGAGATACTTAAATTACGGGCGCAACGTGCCAAATTGTTGGGTTACACAACGCACGCGCATTGGCAACTGGAAGACTCCATGTCAAAGAATCCAGACAATGCGTTGCAATTATTGCGCGCGATGTGGAAGCCTGCTGTTCAGCGGGTACGTGAAGAAGTGGCAGACATGCAAAAGCTCGCGGATAAGGATGGCATCAAGATTGAACCTTGGGACTATCGCTTCTATGCGGAGCAAGTGCGCAAGGCGCGTTATGATCTCGACGCCAATGAATTGAAGCCTTACCTGCAACTAGAAAAATTACGTGAAGGCATGTTCTATGTGGCAGATAAATTATTCGGCTTGCGATTCGTTGCAGTTGATAAGAATCAAGTGCCGGTGTATCACATCGATGTGCGCGTGTGGGAAGTGCAGGATGCGAATGGTCATCATGTAGGATTGTGGTACTTCGATCCGTACGCGCGACGCGGCAAACAATCGGGTGCATGGATGAGCGAGTATCGTCGCCAGGAAAAATTTGTTGGCAATATCACCGCCATTGTTTCCAACAATGCCAACTTTGTAAAAGGCAAAGCTGACGAAATTGTGTTGGTTAATTTCGATGATGCCGTAACACTGTTCCATGAGTTTGGTCATGCGTTGCATGGATTATTATCCAATGTGCAGTATCCAAGTTTGTCTGGCACGTCAGTGGTACGCGATTTTGTGGAGTTTCCGTCGCAGTTATTAGAGCACTGGTTGTTGACTCCAGAAGTATTGAATCGTTTTGCATTGCATTACCAAACCAACGAGCCCATGCCACAATCGTTGATTGAGAAAATTAAAAACGCACGCAATTTTAATCAAGGTTTTGCCACACTTGAATATTTGTCGAGTGCGTTAATCGATATGGAGTTGCATCTCGCTGGTGCCATCGATATTGATGTTGAAGCATTCGAGCGCGATACCTTGCAGCAGCTCGGTATGCCTGCTGAAGTTGTTATGCGGCATCGCATTCCACATTTTACTCATGTCTTCGCCGGTGATGGTTATTCAGCGGGTTACTATAGTTATCTATGGGCCGACACGTTGGTCGCTGACGCATGGGAAGCTTTTGTGTCAAGTGGTAATGTGTTTGATCCGGACATTACAGCACGTTTGCGTGAATGTATTTTTACTGCGGGCAATCAACAAGAACCCGATCTTGCTTATCGCGCCTTTCGTGGCCGCGATGCGGATGTGCAAGCGTTGATGAGGAAGCGAGGATTTGTTTGAGATGTGATGATGACATTAGATTGAAACTATATTCAACTCCGTTCATGCTGAGCTTGTCGAAGCATTCTTTGCTTCTTTGATATTAAGAGGCAGAGCCCTTCGACAAGCTCAGGGTGAACGGAATAAAGATTATCACGTGAATGGAATAAGATTAAATTGAATCAAGGTTCATAAAGATTTATGATTGTTAGCCCGTAGGTTGAGTTGTAACACAGCTCTTAATAAATGAAACGTTCAGGATGCTGGGTCTCGACCCAACCTAGATTAAAGGCTTTCCCACATTTTTCTAATCTCTGCACTTGGATCATTCACTACTTCGCAAGTTGTGTTAATCAACATGGTGGAGCGATTCTTTTTATCGTAACGCGGCCATGCTGGAACACCGCGCGCGGTAGGTGTGCCTGTGCGTGAAAATGATGTCCATAGAGCTGATAAATTCGCTGAAGCTTGCGCGAGGCCAGCGCCATTGCCATGCAAACCCGGTTCATCATAGTTCAAAAATGTTGGACCTATGTCCGAAGCATGACCGGCTTTCAATATGGTTGTGGTGTTCGCAATGGGAGTATTGGACTCATAATCATAGCGATACAAATAAACAGGTGCAGGTTGTATTGATTTGCGGCTAGCAAGTTCAACGGTGTCATTGCCAAATGATGTGGCTGTTGCAATCGCAATAAAAATATCGGATGGTGAAGCTGATGGCATGGCATTACGATAAGTATTTCGAATAACAGCAGCTTTATTAGCGAAGTGAGTATGCAAATAATCATTCAGCACTACTTCACTCATTGAAAACGTTTCAGGTTTGTCTTTGAAATCGAATGTGGCTTCATCGTGATTGTGGCCAATCATCAACGGAATATTGGCCGCTAATGAGGTGACAACGGGATCAAAGGGAGATGATGGAACTATATGTCCATCTACTAAAGGTGCGAAGCGGCCAGGATAATCATGATCAGGTCCAGTAAGCGGAAAAGTTTTGGACGCGTCAAAAGGAATCATCAATGGCCCAGCGTTATCTTCACCTTGCATTTGTAGATCAATCAACGTTTGCAGCGGAATTTCTGCAAGACGATGTAACTCTTTGGTAGACAGGTTCAATGCTTTGAGCAGACGCAGAGTCGTTTCGGTTGCAACATCCTTGTTCATGCGTGTTAACCATGCCCCACTTTCAATACCAGCTTTATGAAACAAACTGACGGCCTGTGGCATGCCAAGCAATGTGCCAACTTTTCCGCCACCGCCGGATTCACCAAAAACAGTGACATTGTCAGGATCACCACCGAACACAGCGATATTTGTCTTTATCCAATGTAACGCAGCAACGATATCCTGCATGCCAGCATTGGCATGACTGGCATACGATTGATCCAAATCACCAAGGTACAAATAACCCATCAATCCCAAACGATGATTGCAAGCGACAACGACTACATCATAAGTGGCAGCAAGCCGTGAACCATCTTGTGTTGGCGAGCCTGCTGAACCCATTACGTAACCACCGCCATGCAAGTACAACATTACTGCTCGCTTACGATGATCTTTCACCGCTGGTGTCCATACATTTAGCACCAATCCGTTTTCATTCATTGCTGGTTCTTGTTCGCCGTAAGTCTGTTTGGGACGTTGCGGAGTAGGTGGCCCCAGATGCGTGGCATCGAATACGCCAGTCCATGGTTTAACCGATGGTGCAACTTTAAAACGATTCGTTCCGCTCACATCGCCTGCATAGGGAATACCTTTGAATGCAACTGCGCCACGACAATGGCCTCCACGTACTTTGCCACTGGCGATTTCAACTTCAACAAAAGGAGCCACAGGAATAGTTGATTTAGATAATTCAGCAAACGATACACGCGGCAGCATTGTCATTGCTGCGGTTGTGAAACTGGTGCCAATAACGTCACGGCGATTCCAGAATGTGGACATGATTGTTCCTCTGTAATGTCTAAAGCAGATAAAAGCCAATCACTGCAGCGATAAATCGGAGACATCATTTCAATTTATAGCTTTTGCCCGTAGGCTGGGTTGTAACCCAGCTCTTAAATTGGATGCTGGGTCTTGACCCAGCCTACATTAAGCCTTTCCATATCTTCTTGCTCTCCACATGGATCATGATGGCTTCGCAAGTTGCGTCGATCAACATGGTGGAACGATCTGAAGTGCTTAACCGAACGAAAGCACTAAGCCGTCAACTTCCCACTTTGATAATCATTGACCGCCTGTTCAATCTCTTCACGAGTATTCATCACAAAGGGACCATATTGAACGATTGGTTCATTCAACGGCATGGCTGCAAGCAATATGAATTTCGCATCGGTGCTTGCGGTGACTTTTACTTCATCACCAGGACCCAACAAGGCAGCGGCATGCGGTGGCACAGCATCGTCGCCCAACTTTAATTCACCTTCATACAAATAGATAAACGCATTGTGTGTCGCAGGCGTTGCTTGTGTAAACAGTTGTCCTGCAGGTAAGTGCACATCGATATAGATGGGTTGGGTGGTAAGGCCTGCAATCGGGCCAGTGATAGATTGAGCATCCAATATTGCAGTACCTGCAATCGCCTTGACCCATATTCCTTTAGAATTTTGTAACGTAGGAATTTGTGCCGATGGAATGTCACGATAACTCGCAGGTTTCATTTTTTCTTTTGCCGGCAAGTTCAACCACAATTGGAATCCGCGCATACGACCTTCGAGTTGTTGTGGCATTTCGGAATGCACAATGCCGCGCGCTGCAGTCATCCATTGCACATCGCCACTACGCAAGTCGCCACGATTACCCATGTGATCTTCATGCAACATGTGGCCGTCCAACATATAAGTCACTGTTTCGAAACCACGATGTGGATGTGCTGGAAAGCCAGCGATATATTCATTAGACTTGTCGCTGCCAAATTCATCCAACATCAAGAACGGATCATGTCTTATATTTTGACGTTGACCGATACTGCGACGCAACCGCACACCGGCACCATCAGAAGTATCCATGGCGGGAATGATTTGATTGATTTGACGCGCGCTCATAACGACTCCAGTAAACTTCCAAACACTAACCATCATCTTCAAGTGTTGCAAGTTTAGCGCTTACAGCACGCGCACGGGCTAATTCTTGTTCGCGTGTATTGGCATCGATTGACAAGCCTTCAGCATATACAAATTCTACGTCCGTGATGCCTAGCAGCTTCAGGAAATTACGAACTTGCGTAGTCACGCTTTCATTGTTGCTGCCAATGTACTTGCCGCCGCGAGTGGCAAAGATTACTGCGCGCTTGTTTTGCAAAAAACCTACGGACCCATTGTCGCTGTATTTGAACGTGACATCGGCGCGGGCGATATGATCAAAGTATGCTTGTAATGAAGAAGGGATGCCATAGTTATACAAGGGTAGGCCGATGGCAATGACGTCTGCTTGTTTCAGCTCTTCAATTAGACCATCGGAGTAGGCAACGATTTCGTGTTGTGTTTCAGAGCGTTGCTCTGCGGGCGTCAAAAATGCTTCGAAGCGTTCACCATTCAGATGTGGAACAGGGTTGATGGCTAGATCACGCACAATCAATATTGAGCCAGGACGCTGATGCTGCCAACTATTCACAAAGCTCTTCGCCAGTTGTGTGGATTGACCATGCTCAGAAAACACACTGGTATTTAGCTGTAATAACGTAGTCATGATGGCCTCCAAATAATTCGGTTAAAACAAGATGTCCATGAGCGGCTATCTGACTATTTATTCAATTAATAAAAAAGCTCAATATTTAGCTTGTTTAAATCTAATTATTAGATAGATCATGAGTTCAACAGAAATAAATCCGCGAATTTCTATCGATCAATGGCGTGCATTGCTCGCAGTAGTGGATGCCGGTAGCTATACGCAAGCCGCCACGTATTTGCATAAAAGTCAGTCATCAGTCACGTATGCTGTGAAGAAAATGGAATCACTGTTGCACGTCAAGTTGTTTGAGATTCAAGGTCGTAAAGCAGTACTGACGTCCACGGGTCAATTGCTATATCGACGTGCGCGTGCGTTATTGCAAGAAGCAACAGGTATTGAGCGAGCCGCCAGAAAACTTTCTGCAGGGTGGGAAGCTGAAATTGGACTGGCAGTTGAACCTTTATTTCCCACACCGTTGCTGTTGAGGTGTCTCGCGCAGTTCGGTGAGGAAAGCCCTCACACACGAATTGAACTGATTGAATCTGTTTTGAGCGGCACCACTGAAGCGCTACACGAAGGTAAGGCAGAGTTGGCTATCTCCAGTTTGGAGTTGAGAGAATTCAACACCGAGACACTACTGGAGATGCGCATGATGGCAGTCGCCAGTCCTCTGCATCCGTTACATCATCTTGGTCGGTCGCTCACCGTGCGTGATCTACGAGAACATCGTCATCTTGTTGTACGTGACAGTGGTGTTAATCGCAACTTGAACGCATTGGCACTGGATGCCGTGCAACGCTGGACCGTAAGTAACATGGATACTTCTATTGAATCAGTGAAGCGTGGCTATGGATTTGCATGGTATCCAGAAGACAAGATTCGTGAAGAATTGAATACCGGCGTGTTGAAGCCACTTCCCTTGCGCGAAGGCAGTATCCGTGTACGACCTTTGTATCTAATTCATGCTGATCGTGATGCAGCCGGCCCGGGCATAAAAAGATTGGCAGAGATTATTCGCGATGTAGTCGCGTCAGAATGTTCAGCATATGAACAAGTGCAAGAGAAGAACAAACATGCGGGACATCAGTATCAATCAAACAATATGCATAAAAACCGCAAAAACCAGGTCAAGAGTAAGAAATGAATTTATGCATGCATCGGAGCAGTATCTTTATTAACGAGTGCTGCGATGATTGTACATACACACATCAACACCCAAACAGGTGGCTGTAATTGTTTATTTGCAAATTGTTTCAGGGAATCTTGAGTAACTTGTCCAACGACCACTTGCCGCCACCTTTTGCAACAAGCAGTAACAAGATTGCAGCCCAACTTAAGTGAGTTGGCCACGCCTGTGGATAGACGAATATCTCGATGATTAATGTCATGAGTAACAGACTGAGTGCAGTAAAGCGGGTAAACAAGCCCAGCACCAATAAAATAGGAAATGCATGCTCTGCGTAGGTGGCGACATGTACGGCAACGTAGGGCGATAGCAACGGGACTTTGTATTCATCCTCAAACAAATAATAAGCAGAATCAGAAATAGTGAGCAGACCAGTTACTTTGGTTCTGCCTGAAAGGAAAAAGATAAACGCAATACCGAAGCGCGCAATCAGCAATAAGAATGAATCGGGAATGGAGGTGCCAATGGTTGCTAGTAATGAGAAAGGTGAGCGCCAGCTGAATTTTGATGTAGCCATGTTGTTCTCTAAAGTTTAATTTGTGTCCGCGAAGCAGTCGACGTTGATTAATTTCGCCAAGGTGGCGGCAAGTGGAAATTGTGGATCAAACGAGAGTACAGTCATCGCTGCCTCACCTAATGTCGCGCCATTTTGAATTTCGCTTACAAAGCGATGTTCAATAATTGATAGAGGAGTCAATATAACTCCGCTCTGTGTACGCGTAATCAACGCTTCTTCATCGCTACCGTCAATATTTAATTCTGCATAAACACTATTTGCATGATTGTGTAACCAGATCGTCACTGCAGAATGTTTGCACGCACATAATCGTGTGGCGGGATGCAGTTGCAAACGAGCATTAAGCAATTGCTCGCCCTGCAATGCTTGCAGAGAAAATGAACGTAATGTAGGTGCGTCAAGTGCAAAGCATGATTCAGTCCATAGCCAGTCGATGTTTGCAATCTCACTTAAGTACGGTAATTCTACTGCAGGAGAAAAATTACTTAGAAATGTTGCAAACTCTTTTCCATATTCAGCAAGTACAGAAGTACTGGCTGAGCTGGAACGAATGAATTCGCTGGCCGCGGCATCAAACCATTCTTCACCGACAAGCTTCAATACGGTTGGGTAATTTGCCGCCAACGCATCAATTAAACCTTTTATAACCGTGTTGCGATATACGTTCATCGCGGCCGAGTCGCACGCAGGCAGATCTATGAGTTCTCGCGACAATAAGTTGCTGGCGAAAGCGAATTGAAATTTAGCCAACGCAGACATTAACCGACTCCAATGGGTTCGTCGACAGTGTCAAAAGCTGTTCTGCGCGATTCCGTTCATATAACAATTCAGCAAATGCGGGAAGATTGTTGTCGCGTTCGATCAACGTAGGTCGTGATCCAATACGATTAATCAAGTGCTCATACAAATTCCACACCTCATCACTAATGGCTGCACCGTGTGTGTCAATCAACAAGGTTGCGTCGCCATGTGTTTCGCCGACATGGCCAGCAAGATGAATTTCACCAATGTCGTTTGCAGGTAATTGATCAAGATAGGTATAGGCATCACCGCCAACATTATTGGAGCTTACGTATATATTGTTGACATCGACAAGCAAGCCACAGCCTGTTCGGTTGACCAGTGCTTTCAGGAAATCGGTTTCACACCACTCATGCGTATTGAGCGACAGATACAGTGACGGATTTTCAATCAATAATTTTCGTTGCAGTGTGTTTTGTGCGATATCTATATTGCGTGCAATAATTTGCAATGCTTCGGTGGTGCGAGGGAAGGGCAATAAGTCAGGGAAGCAGTTGCCTTGCCAGCGCGTCCAAGCGAGATGTTCCGAAACCACAAAGGCTTCGGTACGATCAACAACTTGCTTCAGTTTCAATAGATGTTGATAGTCAGGCTCATCGACGCTTGCCAGTGACAGGCCAACTCCATGTACAGAAATTGGATATCGATCAGCTAGCGTATTCAACATACTCAGGCGTGCGCCGCCAGCCACCATGTAATTCTCAGCATGAATTTCGTACCACATTCCCGCTGCCGAACACGCCAATGCTTCCGCAAAGTGTTCGGGCTTGAAACCCAATCCGGCAGTGGGATGTGTCATGCGAAAGGCTGGTTTATTACTTGGCTGGTGGAGTCAATGAACCCATTCCCGTTGGGGTCTTAATAGTTGTGCAAGTGCCCTTAGGAACCAGTTTGAATGCGTCAGCTTGGTAGTCCTTCTTCGCTGTGCCAGCACAGCTTAACGAACCACCGGCACAATTATTTTTGCCCGCCATGGCTACGCCATAGCATTTTTCCATGTTGGCCTTTTCCATTTTGCCGTCAGCTGCTTTGTCACCGGCCATCACAATGCCGGTGGATAATGCGCTTAGAGCCAGCGCCGCGAGTACAGTATTGCTCAATTTCATGTTAAATCTCCGGATAAATATTTTAAGGGACAAGACAAGCAGCGGTTTCCCACCCCAGTTGATGACTGGTTGCAATGATCAATTCGCATCAGGTAAATATCCGGTTACAATGCCTAGTCAATTTTTTATTGACCATGCTATCCAAGTATTCATTGATTAATGCCGACTATGAAAACTGCAGCTTCGCAAACCTCTGTCTTACGATCAGTCCGATCCAGTCAAGATAATGGTCCACGAGCTTAATCAATGCTTATCCGGCTGTAACCATCAGTCACGTTGCTACGAATATCAATGAGTGAGACGCTTTTCATTGCACAACTAAACACCGAGGCCGAGTTACGCGCGCTGATGGTGGCAGCGTTGCAAGGCGATGGCAATGCGCATCACGCGTTATTGTCCAAGATTGCATTGAAATTACGTGCGTTTTTTGGTCGTCGGTTGGGTCGTGATGCAGCCGAGGTGGAAGATTTGGTGCAAGAAGTGTTGATTGCAGTACATACCCGACGTGATACTTATGATCCATCGCGGCCTCTGACCAGCTGGGTATATGCCATTGCACGTTACAAGTTGGCAGATTGTTTTCGACGCAACCATCGACGTGAAATGATTCAGTTAGAGGATGACTTGGAATTGTTTAGCGTTGATGAATCCGAACAATATAGTGCAAGACAAGACATAGACCAGATGTTAGCCGTACTACCGGATTCACAACGGCAAGCGATTCGGCTCACTCGCATTGACGGCCTGTCCACGGCGGAAGCGGCACAACGAAGTGGTCAAAGTGAATCGTTAATTAAAGTAAATGTACATCGAGGCATGAAGCGACTAATGGCACTTCATGCTGAAGTTGAGTAGTTGCCCTCTATATATAGATCAGTACGATGCAGACCAGTGATTTGATCAAGCAGTTGTCGACGCAAGTTATGCCAGTGAAAAGGCAGTCGCTGGTTTTACGTCTATTGTTGATGTGGTCATGTGGCGTAGTAGTTGCTTTGGTATTGCTATTGTTTAGCACGGGAGTACGTCGTGATCTAGCTACGGCAATTTTCACGTTGCCGTTCTGGATCAAGTGGATTTATGCAGGAACCCTGATTGCAATTGGTGCAAGCTTGAGCTTGAAGTTTGCGCGACCCGAACGTCAAAGCATACATGTGCTTTGGTGGTTGATGTTGCCAGTGATATTACTGACATTAATCGCAATGCTCGATTTGAGTCACGCGCCTGCAAAAGACATTCATCGCATGTGGTTGGGTCATTCCGCGTTGATGTGTCCTTGGAATATTCTTGCAGTATCGTTGCCCGTGTTTATTGCATTGATGTTCATCATGCGCAGATTTGCCCCCACCCAGTTAGTCACGGCAGGCTTTGCCGCTGGCTGTACCGCGGGTGCCAGTGGTGCCACTGTGTATGCGTTGCTGTGTAATGAAAATGCCACGCCTTTTATATTGGCATGGTATTCGTTGGGCATATTGCTGTGTGGATTGTTAGGCGCAACTTTAGGGCCCAAGATTTTGCGATGGTAGTACGGCACCAACAATATTTTGGCATTTATATATTTTGCTGAGGGATAAATGTCATCAATCAAGCTTTACACGGATTCAAATTTTTTAAGTCCCTATGCGATGTCTGCATTCGTGGCATTGACAGAGAAACAATTGTCTTTTGAACTCGTTCCTATCAACCTCGACAAAAAAGATAATCATCAGGCTGATTATTCAACTGCATCACTGACGAGTCGTGTGCCGGCTTTGGTTCATAATGGGTTTACATTGTCCGAATCGTCAGCAATTGATGAGTACATTGATGAGGTCTTTCCTGGAGTAAGGTTGTATCCACGCGATGTAATGAACAAGGCGCGTGCCAGGCAAGTGCAGGCATGGTTACGCAGCGACTTGATGTCGCTTCGTACTGAACGTCCTACTCGCGTCATATTCCATGGGCGCATTACCCACGCCCCTGTCAGCCATTGCAAAAGAAGCAGCAGAAAAGCTGTTTTTCGTTGCTGAGCAATTGTTGCCCGCTAATGTAAGTTGTCTATTTGGTGAATGGAGTGTTGCCGATGTAGATTTGTCGTTGATGTTGCAACGACTTATCTGCAACGATGATCCAATACCTCAACGGCTTATTGATTATGCAAGCCATCAATGGCAGCGACCATCTGTACAGAGTTGGGTCAGAATGCGTCGTCCCGCTTGGTCTAACTTACAATAAAAGTATTGCTTATCAATTGGTGCATCGTTTTATCATGTGCACCATATAGTTTTATGTGTTTTAGCCGATGCATGAGCAAAACGGCTATGAAGTGTGCTGAGGTTCTCGTGTCG
>JAICKZ010000204.1 GCA_025927665.1 Steroidobacteraceae bacterium
GCCGCGACCGAACTGCGCAGCCAGCTCTTCGGCCAAATCCATTTTTTGATCATCAGGCACCAGAACCACCGCAGCGCGCCATGCGCTCCGGGCGACCTCATCGTCCGAATCACGCAGTAGCGATCGCGTGATCGCTGGCCATGTGTTAGCGTCTTTGATTTTCGACAATGTATGCAACGCCTGACTCCGAGCCTGAGCGTTTTCCGAATGCAACTCTGCGATCAGTCTTGGAACAGTGATCTCGTTCGGGAAACGGGTCAACGCCCATGTGAGCATGTCGCGCACGTAGAAGTCGGGCTCGATCGCACACCGCGCTACAACAGCATCGACCAGACCCAAATCGGGATTGGAACCAATTGTGAGAGCGGCCTTGAGCCGCACTGCGCTGTTCTCAGCGGTCAAAGCAGCGATGAGGTTCATGGTCACTCCCGCATTACGCTTCAAGGTCTTGACCTATTGAAAACCGAAAAATCGAATTTGGTGCGCCCGGAGAGATTCGAACTCCCGACCTCCTGGTTCGTAGCCAGGCGCTCTATCCAACTGAGCTACGGGCGCATTTAAAAAATTGGCGGAGATTACTCCGACCATCCTAGGTCTTCACCGCTCGCTATCGTTCGGGTCATTGCAGTATCGCTTCGCGTTACATGCAACACTCAAATTTGTTCCAACAAATTTGTCGAACCCTTTATTCGGATTCAAATCCCACTCACATTCAGGCAGTTTATAAATGTAGAAATAAATTCCACATTTATAAACTGGCGGAGAGAGAGGGATTCGAACCCTCGATGGGCTTTTGACCCATACGCCCTTAGCAGGGGCGCGCCTTCGACCACTCGGCCATCTCTCCAGCGCAAATTCCGCCTACCACAATATTTACTGCGGCCTCACCATCAGAACTTCATGTCACATTTGACAGCCAGCTCTTAAGCAAGAAGCCGACAAGGATACGTGTCGAAATGCAGTTCGTAAAGATGGGAATAGCTTTTTTGCTCAATAAGCAATATAGCGAAGCTACTACGCCGTAACGCAGCAGCTTCGCTTACATTAAGTCCCAAATAAGCGCTTTAGTTTAGGAATCAATTTCACTTGAGCTAACACGGCGTGAAGAAATACCAGTTTGCTCTTCACGTTTGATTCGCTCATAAATCTCTTCACGATGAACAGAGACTTCTTTGGGTGCGTTGACACCGACACGAACTTGGTTGCCTTTAACACCCAGGACCGTAATAGCGATGTCATCGCCGATCATCACAGTTTCACCGACTCGTCTAGTTAGAATTAACATTTCCTGCTCCTTGCCAAAAGGTGCTCAATTGTAAAGGTCACTTGCTCCTTACGCCACGACTTTTTTCGTCGCATAGGTTCACACACGAAGCCTATGTAACGATGCGTGTTCCGTGCATCGGTATTTACCTGAATACGTTGTAGGCCTGACTTCTGTGAATGGCTTTTGAATTACTGCTGGCTTTGCGATTCAACACACTATAATTACAGATTACTATGCAATGTAAAACATGAAATTAATTCCAATATACATAACTGCGCAGTTCACAACTTGTGCGTAAATATGACGTTATGCTTAAGATAACTTCACTTTTACCCAAGCTTCAACAGATTGCAATGCAGCCGATAGATTGACGCTGTTTGGACCACCGGCTTGCGCCATATCAGGCCGACCGCCACCGCGACCACCCAGTTGTTGAGCCACAAAATTGGCGAGCTCACCGGCCTTTACGCGTGAAGTTTCGTTCTCAGTTACACCAACAATTAACGTTACCTTGCCTACATCGTCCCTTGATGCCAATACAATGACAGCGGATTTTAATTTGTTTTTCAATTGATCCACCGCTTCGCGAAGCGCCGCTGCATCAGCACCTTCAACTTCTGTGCTAACCAACTTGACACCAGCAATATCCAGCGCCTGCGTCGTCAAATCGTTACCTTGACCACTGGCAAGTTTTGACTTCAAAGTTGCGAGCTCCTTTTCGAGCTTACGACTGCGATCAATCAATTGCTTTACTTTATTTTCCACATCATCACGACTACCCTTCACCAGATTTGCAACCGAGCGAATGATACCTTCATCCTCACGTACCCAATCCAATGCGGCTTGTCCGGTGAGCGCTTCGATACGACGGATACCTGCTGCAACACCACTTTCACTGATGATCTTGAATAGACCAATATCACCGACTCGATCGACATGAATACCGCCACATAACTCCATGGAAAAATCCCCGAGTTGTAACACACGAACTTCGTCATCGTATTTTTCACCGAATAATGCCATCGCGCCTGCAGTTACGGCCTCTTCCTGATTCATTAAACGAGTCTCTGCATTGACATTGGCGCGGACCTGCTCATTGACCAACTCTTCGATGCGTTGCAACTCATTGACTGATACAGCCGAGTAGTGTGAGAAATCAAATCGCAAACGCTCAGCTGACACCAATGAGCCCTTCTGTGTTACATGTGTGCCCAATACTTTGCGCAATGCTGCATGCAACAAATGAGTTGCTGAATGATTCAAACGAATTGCCGCACGTGCTGCATGATCAACTTGTGCATTCAGCACATCGTCTACTTTGATTTCACCATTGATCATCGTACCGACGTGAGCATGCACTGCACCCAACTTTTGTGTATCCCTAACCTTGAACTGCGCAACCCCAATATTGAGCAAGCCTGTATCGCCCACCTGACCACCGCTTTCAGCATAAAAAGGCGTGCGGTCAAGAATCACTTGCCCTACTTCACCTTTATGCAGGGAATTAACTTGTTGGCCATCACGAATCAACGAGATCACTCTGCCATTATCGACTTCATGTTCATAGCCGGTAAATAATGTTTTACCGTCCACTTTGACTGTCCCGCGCAGATCCACGCCAAATTTGCTGGCTGCACGTGCTCGTTCTCGTTGTACCTCCATTGCTTTTTCAAAACCCACTTCATCAATGCTCAAACCACGTTCACGCACAATGTCGTTGGTAAGATCAGGAGGAAAACCATATGTATCATAAAGCTTGAATACGGCGTCACCAGGAATCATTTTGTTAGTAAGTGATGTAATGGTTTGCTCCAACAAACCCATACCTTGAGTTAACGTTTCTGCGAAGCGCGCTTCTTCCTGCTGTAAAACACGCTCAATATGTGAACGTTGTGTAATGAGTTCTGGGTACGCAGATCCCATTTCTTTTTCAAGTGCCTTCACCAAGGTGTAAAAGAACGGCTGATTGCAACCTAATTTATATCCATGACGAATCGCACGACGAATGATGCGACGTAGTACATAACCACGACCTTCATTTGAGGGCAGTACGCCATCGGCAATTAAGAAAGAACAGGCACGAATATGATCGGCGATGACTCGTAATGAACTTGACTGCAAATCTTTGGTTCCAGTAGCAACGGCAGCCGCGTTAATCAAATCCTGAAACAAATCAATTTCATAATTGGAATGCACACCTTGCATCACTGCAGCAACACGTTCTAAACCCATGCCGGTATCGACGGAAGGCTTGGGCAATGGCGTCAACTTACCATTGCTGTCGCGTTCATATTGCATAAATACGACATTCCATATTTCGATCCAACGATCGCCGTCAGCATCGGTCGAACCTGGCGGTCCACCTGAAATGTGCGGACCATGATCGTAGAAAATTTCAGTACATGGACCGCAAGGTCCGGTGTCTCCCATCTGCCAAAAGTTATCCGAGCCGCCATCTGGCTTATCGCCAATACGCACGATGCGATCTTCAGCAACTCCCACACTTCTCCAAATGTCAAAAGCTTCATCATCCGATTTATATACTGTGACCATAAGACGATCACCTGAAATCCCTAGCCAGTCCTTGTCGGTGACAAACTCCCACGCAAAGCGAATTGCATCGCGCTTGAAATAATCACCAAAGCTGAAATTGCCGAGCATTTCAAAGAAAGTATGATGACGAGCGGTATAGCCCACATTTTCAAGATCATTATGTTTGCCGCCAGCACGCACACAACGCTGTGAACTAGCGGCACGTAAGTAGCTGCGCTGCTCCTTACCTAGAAATACATCCTTGAATTGCACCATACCCGCATTGGTGAATAACAATGTCGGATCGTTGCCAGGCACTAATGAACTACTGGGCACAATGGTATGTCCGTTGCGCTGAAAATAGTCAAGATACAGTGCGCGCAACTGCGCGCTCGAAAGGAAAGATCGAGAAGAGCTAGGCATGATTTGGTCGGCAAATAAACGTGCTAATCGAGCTGGGAATCCAACATTGGATCTACCTCGGCTGCTTCTAATAGATGATCTTCTTCAAAAGATGCATCCATCGCATGCCGGATTTGATCCGTCGTAAAACCGCGATATTGCAGGAAGCGCATTTGCTTTGCACGTTCAGAAGGCGTTTGGGGAATATTTTGCCCAAATTTTCGCTGTCGGATCTCTCCAGCCAACCTGGTCCAATCGATTTGCGCAGCCGCCATGCGCGACTCGATAAGATCAGGTGGCAAATTCAAATGACGCAACTCAGCATGTAGCCTGACCATTCCCTGACCTCGTTCAGCACGCGAGCGAATGAAGACTTCCACAAAGCGCTCATCGGATAATAGTTTTGAACGTGTCAAGTCATCGACGATTTCCAATGTCAGCGACTCGTCATAACCGCGAATTTTCAGCTTTTGTTTTAATTCAGCCTTGGCATGTTCACGTCGTGCCAATAAACGAATGGCGCTGTCGTACGCTTTACTGCGCACGTGTTTATGAATATCTGGATCGGGCAATGCGTCGTCGTGACTAACCTCTGACGCATCGCCCTTGCGACCAAATCGCCTGTGCATTTTAGGCCTCGACTAACTCCGACTTGCCCGCAGCTTCACCACGTTTAACCGGCAACAACAGTTGCCGCAATTTAGCTTCGACGTCCTTAGCAATATCGGGATGGGTTTCCAGATAAGTCTTGGCGTTTTCCTTGCCTTGACCAATGCGCTCGCCTTTATAGGCATACCAGGAGCCAGATTTCTCGATGAGATTGTGTAACACACCCATATCGATGATTTCGCCATTACGCGAAATACCCGCACCGTACATGATTTCAAATTCAGCTTCGCGAAATGGTGGCGCCACTTTGTTTTTGACAACTTTGACGCGAGTTTGATTACCCGTAACTTCTTCACCGCTCTTTACTGCACCAATACGACGGATGTCGAGACGCACTGAAGCATAGAACTTAAGTGCATTACCACCAGTCGTGGTTTCAGGATTGCCAAACATCACACCAATCTTCATGCGAATCTGATTAATGAAAATAACAATCGTATTAGAGCGCTTGATATTGCCGGTGAGTTTACGCAATGCTTGAGACATCAAACGCGCCTGCAGGCCCATGTGTGAATCGCCCATCTCACCTTCGATTTCTGCCTTGGGTGTGAGTGCCGCAACCGAGTCAACCACCACTACATCCACCGCGCCCGAGCGCACCAACATGTCAGTAATTTCTAGTGCCTGTTCACCGGTATCGGGCTGCGATACCAACAAATCAGTAACGTTGACTCCCAGCTTTTCGGCATAACCGGGGTCCAGAGCATGCTCAGCATCCACAAATGCGGCAGTGCCACCCAATTTTTGCGCCTCAGCAATCACTTGCAGTGTAAGCGTGGTTTTTCCTGAAGACTCAGGTCCATAAATTTCAATGACCCGTCCACGTGGCAAACCACCCACGCCTAACGCAATATCCAATCCCAATGAACCGGTAGAAATGGAATCGACTTCATATGAGGCGCTGGCATCACCCAGGCGCATGACAGATCCCTTGCCAAACTGCTTTTCGATTTGCCCCAGCGCTGCAACCAACGCCTTTTTACGATTTTCTTCCATAACGATGCCTCTATTTAAGTGTTGATGAATGATTCGTTGCCGTGTTAACGACAGGGCGACAACGAGTGCACGTACTGTATTCTTGTACAGTACTGGAATCAACTGTTATTTTAACGTGAATCCGGTTTTTGGCGCATTTGCAAATCTTCAATCTTTTGCC
>JAICKZ010000152.1 GCA_025927665.1 Steroidobacteraceae bacterium
AACGTGACTTTCTTTAAAAGACCGGTAGGCCAGTAATCAAAAATAGTGGTTTCGGTTCCCACGGTACGTGATGCCAAGCGTTGACGAGCATCATAAGCCAGTGTGGTCAACACTCCATTGGCATCGGTAATGGTCAATGGTTGGCCATTGACGTTATAGGTGTTGAACGTCGTGACTTGGCCCACTGCATTGGTGATCGTATTGATCTGGCCACATTGATAACCGGTATTGCAGGTGTAGTACGTGTAGGTGGTGACATCATTCACATCGGTACGCGGACCATCGACGGTGAGTACCTGACCATAGTTGTTATACGTGTACGTGGTGGTGCGAGACACACCATTCACCGGATCAGCTACTGTTTTGGTTAATTGGTTGCCACTGGGATCGTAGGTATACGAAGTGGTCTTGACCGGTGTGCCGGTAGCACCGTTACCCGCATACACGGAAATACTCATTGGTAAATGATACGTCGCATGCCATGTCGTCGTGATCGTGCGGGCTTGTGCAGTGTTATAGGCCTCAGTACGACTGAGTTCTAATCCCCGATTATCATCATACGTGTAATTCGTGACATTGCCGTTGTAATCGGTGCGGCTAGATACATAGCCTTGTAGATCATAAGTCGTAGCTTTGCCTTCCTGACAAGTTGGACATTGCGATCCGGAGATGCCAGTCACTAGATTGCGATCTCCATAGCGGCCAAAGGTAAAGGTTCGCACTGCCCCTAATGGGTCGGTCACCGTCACACTGCCATCAGCGTTATAGACCAGGGTGGTATTACCAGCATTCCCCGCTTCATAGGTGCTCGTGGCACGACCTTGGGTATCATAACCCCAGGTGGAAAAGCGATTGCCATTCTCATCAATCAATCCTGTCATAGCATTAGGGAACGAGGGATTCTCATACAGATACGTCTGTGTCGTGCCATCAGTTTGTGTCACGGTACTCAAGCGGCCTTGCGCATCGTATCCATATTGAACTGTTGGTGGCGTGGACTGTGCGTGTGCGAACGGTGCGATCACACTTGTCAACACACCACTTAGTAGTAGTGTCATCATCGCACGTAAGGATGCATTGGATTGTGTATTCATCATTGCCTCATTTGCCATAGTGGCACTCCGATCAACCAAACCTGATTCTGAAAATAAAGTGGGAATAACTTAGTCATTGCCGTGTCACCGTAAAGAGATGACCTTGCGTGTCATAAGTGAAAGTTAATTGATGACCAAACGAATCATTTACATTGCTCAATAGGCCAGATGTATCGTAGTTCATGGTCTGCACCACGCCACTACGTGATGTGACACTCAGCAGTCGACCGTTCGCATCGTATTGCTCAATGTTGTCGTTGCTGTCAGTGACGGTGAAGCCTGAAGTAGTCTTCTGAAGCTTTAGATTAAGGCCAGGAGGATTAACAACCGCGCCACTTCCATCAATGATGAAGCGAATCAATTGACCATCGTCGCGATTGACATCATATGCAATCGGCGTGGATTGGTGGTCCAATCTTGCACCCGGTATATTCAGATATACATTTAAAGAAGCAACAATTGATCCATTCTTAATTAACTGACAGTTGCCACCAGAATACAAAGCTGTCGCTCCAAGCCAATTAGAATGAACACCTTGGATATCTGCAAAGCCGGCAGTACAGGCTGTAGTTGCATCGGAATACAAAGACGACGTATTCACCGACTTGATATAGGCACGCATATCTACAGTCGAATACTTTGTAAGTATATTTCGAGCGAAACTGTGACGCCAATGAGTACTTAGATCGCCTGTACCACTGGCAGCACCATCGTAGTAATGCTGGAAGGACAATCCTCCCATCGTAGATGAATGATCAGTATAGGTATCAAATACCGCGCCTGTGGAGGGCGAAATAGGATCCACCAACGAATTGTTCTTGGCATCGCAGGAAATACATTGTTGAGGGGACAAATGTCCATCGACAAAATAACCTGCAGTAGCAGACCAGAAATTACCAGAGCTAGAAATCGTGTCATGCAAAACTACTTGTCCACTTTGAGTGTTATGTATTGCAAAATCCATGAAGCATCCACCCTCGTGTGGGCCGGACGCATTTATTTGGTCAACCACCCAACCAGGGTCAAACTTTACGAAAGCTAGGAATACAGGCTTATAAGCAGTGCATGCATCCTGAGGGGTCAATTGAAGTGTTGAGCATTGACTAAAATCAGGCGGAATACTGCCATAGCATACAGAATAGAAAGTTGTTGGAGCCGAATGAGCTGGGACGCAATTAAAGATTGACCACAAAAAAACCACTAAGAACGCAAACTGTATTCTTGGGGCATGGGCTGTCTGGCGCCCTTCCATATTTTTAATCCTCATTGCCGTGTCACCGCTGATAAATGACCCTGCACGTCATAACTGAAAGTCAGTTGATGACCGAATGAATCACTGACATTGTTCAATCGACCAAACGTATCGTAATGCATGGTTTGAACAACACCGCTACGTGAAGTAATGGATAACAACTTACCATTCGTATAGTGTTGCTCAACGTTGTCGTTGCTGTCAGTAACTGTGAAGCCCGAGGCTGTTTGCGTGAGCTGCAATGAAATGCCGGGTGGCGGAGCGATGGTGGAGCCCGACAACACAAAACTGATGGACTGACCGTCATCACGGATCACGTCATAACCAATCAGCACACTGGTGTTGGGCGCAGGCGTGGGCGGCGCGTTGTACAGAATGGGTAACGTGGCCACCGTGGTGGTGCCTACACTGATGGCACAGGCACCATTCACATAGTTGGCGCTGGCGTTATTCCATGTGCTGATACGGCCTTTGATTTCCGCAAAACCGCTGGTACAGGCCGTGGCTTCATCGTTGTAGAGCGACGAATTATCGGGGCTGGCCACGTAAGGTTGATACGCCGTGCTTGAATAGCGCGGCACAACAGTACGCGTGAAGTTATGCCGCCACCCGGTGCTGATGTCGGCACCGCTGGTATCCATGCTGTTGTAAAAGCGGTTGAAATTAACGGTGCTGGATAGATGACTGTTATCCGTCATCGTATCGAACATCGCGCCGCTGGCAGGATTGATGGGATGGGCAAGCGGCGCTTGTACATTGCAGGTACCGCATTGTGCGGGCGGTGGGGGCGGCGCGGAAATGTAGGTTTGACAGCCACCATCAGGATTTGTTTTCCACGTTACAGCATTATATTGGTTGTAGTCTGTATATGCTGTTCCGTTTATTCTCCAATACTCATGAACATGAATGTACCGGCCATCCTGATAAGCTGGAAAATTTCCGATTACCGGATAGGTGTTAACTGTAAAGGTGCAAGCAAATGATGAACTAGTACATACACCCGTACCTCCTTGACAATCATTAGCATTAGTATCCGATGCATTACACCACGCCACTTGAGCATCAATCGCTGCGTTAGCACTGAGTTGCCACCCGCCTTGATTCGTTACAATTGCCCACTGATAACACTGGCTCGATGCACTCGCATTCATGCTAAAGGTGAAAACACCGCACAACATCATTAACGAGCGTAGCAAAATGATCCAGCGCCATCTCACCGTGCCACACCGATGAAGGAATGTCCTTTTCATTACCTTGTCACTCCATTCAAATGTCCCTGTGCGTCATAACTCAAAGTAAGTTGATGGCCGAAAGAATCAACAACACCGCTCAAGCGTCCCGACCCATCGTAGTTCATGGTTTGCACCACACCACTGCGCGAGGTGACATTGAGCAAGCGACCATTGCTGTCGTATTGCTCGATGTTGTCGCTGTTGTCAGTGACAGTGAAGCCAGTTGATGTTTGTTGTAACTTCAGACTGATGCCAGGCGGTGCAACGATTGACCCACTATTGACGATGAAACGAATCAACTGACTATCATCGCGGATGACATCATACGCAACAGGTTGTGGTGAGGGGGCGAGATTGTTGCCGGTGGCATATATCGGTATGGTTCCAATCGATACGCCATTTTTGCTCAGTACGCAATTGCCACTCACATAACTGGCTGTAACATCTGTCCATGTCAATACACGCGATTGAATCTGTGGAAATCCATTGGTACAGGCCGTAACAGGATCAGCGTATTGAGAAGAATAATCTGGTGACTGCAGATACTGTTGTATATCAATCGTAGAATACTTCACAATCACATTGCGACTATAACTATGTCGCCAACCATTACTCACATCGGTATTACTAATGGCTGTACTGTTATAGAAACGTTTGAAGGGCGATGCAGTCGTAGTCAGCGTATCATCATTAAATGTGTCAAACACGGCGCCAGAAGCTGGATTAATTGGATGTCCAACTGAGTTCGCGTCACACGAGTTGCATTGCGGCCGAGAAGGCGGGATTGTTTTAGTGAAGTACTTTATTGCTATACAAGCACTAGTTGTAGCGTCCCAATCATAACCAACTTTGCAATAGCATGCGGGATCAGTGCCGACCCCTATATGATCTGTAGTCACACTGTCATAGCACCCACACGTAACTAAATGACGTGGTCCTGAGTCCACTATATTTCCTGCAATATTTGTCAGAACACTATTATTGGGGAATGATGCATCTGTTTGATTTGGTGTATCTGCGATTAATCCAATATCACATTTAGCTACAAAGACTCCATGTGCGGCGGCAAAACGATTACAAGCATCAGTATCAACTATCTGCATGTCAATGGGTTTGGAGAACGAAACCTTCACGCCCATACCATCAGTGCTCTGACACCAATCAAGTTGATGCCTAGAGGCTGGATTGTTGGAACCAAGAAAGCTTGCAGATACTGAATTATTGACAAGTGAGCAAATAAGCAAAATCAAAAGCGCATCATATCTACTCACCATAGAGGGTTTACCCATTCTTATTGAATGAGGTGATGATTGCATTGATGAGGAACGGTTATTCTCATCCTGCAAGAACCTATACCACCACTTCTTAACCGTTGCTTGCATTACTTTGCTCCTATCCATGTTGCCTGTGTAATCACTGCCGATTCAGTGTAGTCACATTTCCATTGGCATCATAGGTGTAAATAATGGTTGATCCATCAGAACCACTGGCTTGAGTGATTCGTCCTAAGTTGTCATAGCTATAGGTGTAAGTGATGGGCCCAAATTGGGTGGTTGCACTGACAGTGCTGGAGTAATTGCTTAAGTTACCGGCAGCATCCGTCGCACGAACTCGATAGCTATAACTGGTAGCATTTGTAAGTCCAGTATTGCTGAGTGTTGTTGTTGTCGGTGTGCCAATTTGTGCAAAGGTAGTGCAACTTGCACCACTGCAACGCTCTACTTTGTACCCCATCACGCCAACATTATCAGTCGAGGCAGTCCAATTGAGATTGATTTGCGTACTTGAAACCACGCTTGCAATAAGATTAGTGGGCGCACTCGGTGCAATCGTATCCGCTGCTGCCTGCGTAGTTGCATTGACGATGCTTGAATAACTACTCAGATTACCTGCTGCATCATTGGCCCTGACTCGATAACGATACGTCGTTGCTGCAGTCCGTCCCGTATCGACAGTACTTGTAGTAGCAGGTGTACCAATTTGTGCAAACGTCGTGCAACTTGCACCGGTGCAGCGCTCGACTTTGTAGCCAGTGATGCCGACATTATCGGTCGACGCAGTCCAACTGAGATTGATTTGTGTTGATGATACCGCAGTGGCGCTCAGTGCCGTTGGCGCACTCGGTGCAGTCGTATCTGCTTGTGCCTGCGTAGTTGCATTGACGATGCTTGAATAATCACTGAGATTACCTGCCGCATCATTGGCTCTGACTCGATAACGATAGGTCGTCGCCGCAGTCCGTCCCGTATCAACCGTGCTTGCGGTAGCAGGGGTACCAATTTGTGCAAACGCCGTACAACTTGCACCCGTGCAGCGCTCGACTTTGTAACCAGTCACACCCACATCATCAGTAGAAGCAGTCCAACTTAAATTGATCTGGGTAGCAGAGATGACCGTTGCAACAAGATTATTTGGTGCGGTGGGTGGAGAAGTATCGGCAAGTGCCAATGCACCGATCAGTGGAGAGCCCAACATCGCGATTAAGAAGATGCATCGCAATAGTCGACGCCCTATTCCATGAAACTCCATAGCTACCCCACTGACTTGCTTTGTGTGCTGATGTTGATGTTGATTGCTTAAAGATGAACAATCCTTAAAACAACTATACGGAGTAGTACGCTTAGCGTCAATACGCCATTAACAACAAAGTGTTATTAATAACCATAGACCAATATGATTAGAAGGCTGCTAATCTGGATTATTTATTTGTTTAATCTTACGCTGCCTTTGAAATCCTCTGTCTTTTGAAACAAAGGATTCGAGCATATGCGGAATCAATCCAGTGACTTCCACTGTTTCACCATGAAGCTGTGAATGTAATGCTGCATAGTGTTCTAGTTGCTCTTTAAGCACGACAGGCATTGAGATGGTGACCTTCACCGATTCTGTTTTTGGTAGCGGACCTAAGCGAAGTTTTGTCATGGCATCCTCGTCGTAGCAGTGCTTAATTGAAAGGGTCTTAAGATCAAATCTTTGTTGATGATGATTCGTACCGGAAAACCAGGCCGAATAGTTAAGGTAGGTTGAATGTTAAGATTCTTGCGAGTGACTTGTTGACCGACCTCTGTCACGGTGCTCTGTAGACTGTCTTGCCCTGCTACGACCACCGTATTGGCATTATTACGTTGAGGTGCGGCAAGCTCGGCACTCACACCAATCAATGTTGATAACGCGGCACCTTCAAAGAGTCGCGCCCAATGCCAATTCACTTTATCTTCAAGACCGCTCTGCCCTTGTTCATCCATACCAGGTAATCGATCGAGTACGATGGAGGATCCATCAGGTAAGAACAATCGTGTCCATATTAATAAGACTCGCCTTTGCCCATAGGCAACTTGACTATCGTATTGACCCAGTAAACGTGATCCTTGTGGCACTAACAAATAATGACCTGTCACAGTGTCATAAATATTCTCCGTCACCGCAGCCATGATTTGTCCGGGCAGATCAGAGTTAATGCCCGTAATGAGTGCTGCTGACATCACGGTTCCTGCCATCAATTGATACGGTGAAGCTGGGGTTTGCAATGTGCCCGATGCATAAATGTTCGCATTGGGCTCTTGATTCAAGAATGATTGCTTGGCACCTTGCATATTCTGCGCAGCGTCCTGATCAGATCGTGCATTAGTAATCGAACTTCCACCACTTGCCGCGATGGCGGCAGGAATCATCTTCATTGCTTTATCAAAGGTTGATTCAGCTGATGATATTGGTGATGAGGGTTGTGATGAAGATGCATGATGCGTCAATTGAAAGAACACCGTTGCCTTTTGTGCCGCATCATCTTCTTGTGCACGACGCAATCGATTGGCACGTGCGGTGTCTTCTTCTGCATTTGGCATGAAGCTTCCAGGTGCATCGTAGGTATTTAGTCCTGCTGCCTGTTCTGATTTTAAGATCGGTGTTCCCAATTCACCGAGTGGCGAACCCAATTGCGGAATATTTCTGGTAGTAGGAACACTGCCATAATCTTTTGGCAATCGTGCCAATGCCTCAGCAGTAGATACTTTTTGTGCCGGTCGTGCCTCTTCTGTCTTCACTTCAACCGCATTGGATTTCTTAGGCTGCAATGACCACAGCGATACACTGATCAGAATTCCAGCAACAATGATAATCACAATCATGAGTGTGCGACGATTAAGTCGTGTGACCGGTTGAGGTTTACCACGCAAGGCCAAGCGTGATGGATCTTCTTTAGGTTCATTCATCGTGATGCACTCTTTACTGGTTCAACACGACTGATGCGAACGATCTT
>JAICKZ010000230.1 GCA_025927665.1 Steroidobacteraceae bacterium
CAAGGACATGGTTCAGAATGAAAAAGAACTGGAGGCGCTGATCCGTGTTGGAAACGCCAACGACAATGTGAGACGCCTTATTGTTGGCAACGAAGTGCTGACGATGAATTATTTCGATGAAGCGCAACTGGCAAAGTATCTGGATCGCATACGCGCGCAGACGCACAAGCCCGTCAGTACCGCAGAAACCTGGAATGAATGGGTTGCCCATCCTGATCTTGCCGATCATGTTGATTTCATCATGGCGCACATGCTGCCTTATTGGGAAGGTGTGCGAGTGGATCAGGCGGTTGATCACGTGGTTAAACGCATGGAGTTATTGCAACGAGCATTTCCGAACAAGCAGATTGTCATTGGCGAAGTCGGCTGGCCCTCTGCTGGACGCACGCGTGGCGCAGCGGAACCATCGGTTTCCAACGAAGCCATGTTCCTGCGGAGATTTCTGGCACGCGCCAAAGAAGAAGGCTATGTCTTCTACATCATGGAAGCTTATGACCAGCCCTGGAAGAACGCGACGGGTGAACGCGGTGTGGGTGGTTCTTGGGGCGTGTACGATGAAAATCGTCAACCCAAATTTGAATTTACAGATCCCATTGTGCGGGTACCCGAATGGCATACCTTGGCGGTGGTCTCTGTCGTGATCGCTGCGTTGTTGTTGAGCGTATTCTTTATCAACAGCCGCAACCTACGCAATCGTGGCCGTAGTTTTCTTGCCATTGTTGTATATGGCATTGCCACCGTGACAGTATGGATTGTCTACGATTACTCACAACAATACTTGACTGTCACCACGGTAGTGGTCGGTTTGTTGTTGATCTTGGGTATGCTCGGTGTGATTGCAGTGTTGCTTGCAGAGGCACATGAATGGGCCGAAGCACACTGGGTTACTGCGCATGGTCGTGCCGACTCGTTGTCTCGCAAGGACAATCAAAGTTATTTTCCCAAAGTCTCGATTCATGTGCCTGCGTATAACGAACCGCCGGAAATGTTGAATGAAACACTCGATGCGCTTGCACAAATTGATTATCCGAATTTTGAAGTGCTGGTAATTGACAACAACACCAAGGACGAGTCGGTATGGAAGCCAGTCGAAGCGCATTGCGCAATGTTGGGTGATCGCTTCAGGTTTTTTCATGTGAGTCCACTCGCAGGTTTCAAAGCCGGTGCCTTGAATTTCGCATTGCGTAACACCGCCAGCGATGCAGAAATCATTGCCGTGATTGACAGCGATTACAAAGTCGATAGCAGTTGGCTGCGCGATATGGTTCCCTCATTTGCCGAACCCTTGATGGGCATCGTACAAGCACCACAAGATTATCGCGATGAAAATGAAAATGCGTTTAAAGCGATGTGTTATGCAGAATACAAAGGTTTCTTTCATATCGGCATGATCACACGCAACGAGCGCAATGCCATTATTCAGCATGGCACTATGACGATGATTCGTCGGACTGTGTTGGAAGAAGTCGGCGGCTGGGCAGAATGGTGTATTACTGAAGATGCAGAGCTTGGATTAAAAATTTTTGAGAAAGGTTATCAAGCGCATTACTTACCGCGCAGTTATGGACGTGGCGTGATGCCAGATACGTTCATCGACTTCAAGAAACAACGTTTCCGTTGGGCGTATGGTGCCATGCAAATATTGCGCGCGCATATGAGCAGTTTGCTCTCCAAAAATCATGGCTTGACCAGTGGGCAACGATATCACTTTCTTGCCGGATGGCTACCATGGGTGGCCGATGGATTCAACTTGCTGTTCACGGCGGGCGCCATTGGTTGGTCGATTGCGATGATGTTTGCGCCACGCGGCATTCAACCGCCGTTAATGTCTTTCTCGGTGTTACCACTCACCTTATTTGCATTCAAGTTGATGAAACTGATTCATTTGTACGTTACCCGTGTCGGTGCAAACATACGGCAAACCATCGCGGCGGCAATCGCAGGCTTGGCGTTGTCTCATACGATTGGTATCGCAGTGTTGAAGGGTTTGGTCACCAAGCACGAACCTTTCTTTCGAACGCCTAAAATGGCCAAACCTCATGGGTTTATGGTAGCGATTACTTCCGCACGACAAGAAGCAGCGTTAATGTTGGCATTGTGGGCTTGTGCTGTCGGCATCATTGCCGTGATGCGTGCGACACCAGGTGTCGGCACCGGGCCTGATCTTTCATTGTGGATCATCGTATTGGCCATTCAATCGACGCCGTATTTGGCCGCATTGTTAGTCTCGTTAATAAGTGCATTCAAGTTGCCAGCCAATTTGTTAGGTCGAAAGCGGCAGCTGTTCCGCCATGGTCATGTCAATGCAGTTGATGCGGGGAAAAAAGCGGTTTCGATATGAACAATGTTGTAACGCGAAGCTCAAGAAACACTAGCAGCGCAAATACTGCTGGCGTACGTCTGCAAAAAGCGTTGGCCGATGCAGGCATCGCTGCACGCCGTGATTGCGAGCAATTGATTTTAAATGGCCGCATTCATGTGAACGGCAAGCAGATTACACAGTTACCTTGTTTTGTTACCGCAAATGATGTGATCACCTTTGATGGCGTACCACAGCAATTAAACATTGCGAGTGATTCAGCAGACTCAGCTACATTGACCGCGACGTCTTCGAATAACAAACGTACGTACTTGTTGGTCAACAAACCCAAAGGGATGATCACTACCACTAAAGATCCACAAGGTCGCGTCAACGTCCTGCAACTGGTGCCTCATGCGATCAGTGAACGTGAGCGCTTGTTTCCGGTGGGACGATTGGATGCCGACTCAACTGGACTGCTGCTGCTGACAAATGATGGTGATATTGCATTTCAACTTACTCATCCAAAGTTTGGTGTGTTGAAAGAATATCGTGTGATCACCACGGGACTTGCCAGCGATGACCAAATTGCAAAATTAAAAAAAGGTATGTATCTGTTAACGCCGGATGCAAGCGGCCAAACTCGCGCCAAACGTGCCAGCATGGAATCGGTGCGCATTATCAAACGCTTTGTGGATCGTAATCGGGGCGATCGCACGGTATTGTCAATACAACTGCGTGAAGGACAGAATCGTGAGATTCGTCGTTTGCTGGCGCGGGTGGGATTAAAAGTGCGTGAACTGGAGCGCATTGCAATTGGTCCATTGCGCGCTGCCGAATTAAAACCAGGTCAATGCAAGTTATTAGGTAAGCGCGACGTTGACCGGCTGCGCGCAGCTGTGCTTGCGACGCCGGTTAAAGCGGCAAAAAAAACACGTGTGCGTAACTCGAAGTAAGCATCGTGCATGGCGTGGACAAGTTATGAGTAAGAATGTTTGAAGCGCTGTAGCTATAGCCTTGTAAGCAATGCAAGACATTCTGTTTTTAACGAATGTAATTAAGCCTGACATACGATATCGCTTCTCTATGACTCTTCCGATTCATGATGCTCTGCCTGAATTAGTACGCGCACTTCATGCAAATCAATCAGTGGTGTTGCAGGCACCTCCCGGCGCGGGCAAGTCAACAATTGTGCCTCTGGAGCTGATGAAAGCATCTGGATTTAAGGGAAAGATTTTAATGCTGGAGCCACGTCGTGTTGCGGCTCGCAGTGTGGCCATCCGCATGGCAACGCTGCTAAATGAGCAAGTGGGCAAAACGGTGGGCTATCGCACCCGACTGGATACCAAGGTCAGCGTGCAAACAAAAATAGAGGTTGTCACCGAAGGCATACTTACTCGCATGTTGCAACACGATGCAGCGCTGGAAGACATCGGTTTGGTTATCTTCGATGAATTCCATGAACGCAGTTTGCAAGCCGATCTTGGCTTGGCGCTGTGTCTCGATGTCCAAGACACCTTACGTGATGATTTGAAATTGTTAATTATGTCGGCGACGCTGGATGGTGCATCAATTGCAAAATTATTGGGCAATGCACCTGTGGTTACCTCAGAAGGTAAATCGTTTGCAGTAACAACTTATTATCGCGATGTAAATTCGCAGCGCGCTTTATGGCATAACCATGATATTGCACATGATGCCGCGAAAGCGACGTTACATGCATTGAATGAACATCATGGCGATGTGCTGGTGTTTTTACCGGGACAAAGTGAGATTCGTCGTGTACTAAAATTTTTAGATGAAGCCTCGTTACCCACAAACATCCATGTCTATCCCTTGTATGGTGAATTGTCTGCTGCTGAACAAGATCGTGCCATACAGCCAAGCATTGATGGTCAACGCAAGATTGTGTTGGCGACCAATATCGCCGAAACATCGCTCACTATTGATGGAATTTGTATTGTGATCGATTCGGGTGTTGAACGACGTTCACGGTTTGATCCTAATTCCGGCATGAACAGTTTGGAAAGAGTGCGCATCTCGCGTGCTTCAGCGGACCAACGTCGTGGTCGTGCGGGCAGAACCCAGTCTGGCGTGTGTTATCGCTTATGGCTTGAATCAGAACATCAAACATTGGCAGCACATACACCCGCAGAAATTCTCGAAGCCGATTTATTACCACTGGCATTAGAACTTGCAAACTGGGGAATCAAGGATGCGACCACCTTACGTTGGCTTGATGCACCACCCATTGCAACATTGAATCAGGCAAACGACTTGCTTAAATGGTTGGGCGCAATTGATGATAAAGGCAGTATTACTGCACATGGGCGCGAGATGAATGTACTCGCAACACATCCGCGTCTTGCGCATATGCTGCTCAAGTCGCAATCACTTAATCTCACGCCGCTCGCTGCCGAATTGGCCGCATTGCTGACCGAACGCGATATTCTGCGTGCTCGTAGTAAGGAGCGTGACAACGATATGCGCAGTCGAATCGAAGCACTTCATGGCATCAGCATTCCCAATCACGATAGTGACATTGGAGCGAAACAACGCGTCT
Source organism: Steroidobacteraceae bacterium (assembly GCA_025927665.1). Classification (GTDB taxonomy): domain Bacteria; phylum Pseudomonadota; class Gammaproteobacteria; order Steroidobacterales; family Steroidobacteraceae; genus CAILZL01. Next base: position 4,863 of record JAICKZ010000230.1, read on the forward strand.
TGCGTAGTGCCGATCAGTTACTGCAACAATTACAAGTCAAGGTCGAACGCAGTCGACATGATCATTTGCATGATACGGGCAGATTGCTGACATTCGCTTATCCTGATCGCATCGCGCGTCGCACTCAAGATAATCGCTTTGTTCTGATGAATGGACGGGGTGCGATGCTTGATCATGCCGGTACCTTGGGCAATGCAGAATTCATTGCCATCGCCTCATTAGATGGCGCAGGACGCGATGCACGGATCCAACTTGCCGCACCACTGCAGCTGGATGAATTGTTAAATGATTTTGCGCAGCAAATCAAAATATTGGAGCGTGTTGAATGGCACGAACGTGACGAAG
>JAICKZ010000246.1 GCA_025927665.1 Steroidobacteraceae bacterium
AACGTTCTCACGTATTATGTCAGTTCGCGTACTTGCAATCCGCCATATTGGCTGATTTCGTGCGAAAACAAGCTGCTTATGAGCTATTTGCGTGACAGGCTGGAATTTAAGAGCACGCCTAGATTAGAAGCCATGAAGCGGCATATTAAGCGGCCAGTTCTTGAATTATGTAGGATCGACAACAGAACTGCCGACAGGGCGTTGAGTCTCAAGCTACAGCATTTTAATGTTTGCTTGACAGAGCCCCCTATAACCTTCAGCCTTTCCAGCTGATTTCTTCTGGAGTGATTTGATACTCATGATTCGTACCATGCTTCAATCCAAACTGCACCGTGCCACCGTAACTCAAGCCGATCTTCAGTATGAAGGCTCGTGTGGCATTGATGAGGCATTACTCGATGCCGCCGGTTTACGCGAGTTCCAATATATTGAACTGTATAACATCACCAACGGCTCACGCTTCACGACTTACATCATTAAAGCAACTCGCGGTTCGGGTGAAATTTCCCTGAATGGCGCAGCCGCACGCATGGCTGCAGTAGGTGATTTGTTGATCATTTGTGCCTATTCAAACTATACCGATGATGAATTGTTGCACTACCAACCCGTGATTGTATTGTTGGACGAGAGCAATCGTATTGCGCAAATCAAACAAGCCCGAGCTGCGTAACTACGCTTGGGAATTTACGGCTCCGATTCAAACGCAACGGATCCTCGTCACATCATTTTTGCGAGAGTGAAATGATCAGTACCGTTCGACTCGATTAACAGATGATAGATAACTCATGTCACTCCTGCATACTTTCATTTCACTCCTGCATAACTTCAGTGATGTTGTTTTGCATCTGGATAAACATCTCACTGCATTAATAGCCACCTATCATTACTGGGTGTATGGCATTGTGTTTGCGATTATCTTTGCAGAAACCGGGTTGGTGATAACACCGATTCTACCGGGTGATTCACTGTTATTTGCTCTAGGCGCATTGGCAGCTGTGGATCAAACGCAAGCATTGAAGCCAGTACTGCTGTGGCTAATGTTGATTGCCGCCGCTGTTCTTGGCAATGAAACCAATTTTCGAATTGGTGCATTGATTGGCCCGCGTGCATTCAATGGTCAAATCAAATTATTAAAGCAGGATTATTTAAATCAAACTCAAGCATTCTTTGAGAAACATGGCAGCATGGCCATTGTACTTTCACGCTTCCTACCCATCATTCGCACCTTTGCTCCATTCGTCGCCGGTGTTGGCAAGATGAATGCGTGGCGTTTCCATAAATATAATTTACTGGGCGGTGCAAGTTGGGTCAGTGTTTTTATCTGGGGCGGTTATGTATTTGGTAACATACCGTTGATCAAGAATAACTTTGGCATTGTCACCATCAGTATTATCGTAATTACACTGATTCCATTGGCATGGACAGTTATTCAGTCATGGCGTAAGCGCAATCCGGGCAGCAATGTAGTCAGTTGAATCGACATGCGAGACAAGGGAAAGTCCCGCTTGACGGGTTATCAACGATGGCGAATGCTGAGCGCAACGCCCTGATATGGCGATAAGCGCCAGATATAAAATTGAATTTTCGCAAACTTTTATCTTGCATCGATTATGAGTTGTTACGTTGTAACTTTCGGACTTAATCAACACTTAATCTCGGAATAACCAATTGATTACCCAAATTCATATTGATTCGCGATTCAGTGGGCCGCCAAATTCTGCCAACGGTGGTTACACCTGTGGATTAATAGCCGCAGCAATAGGTGAAACTGTTAACGTTAGATTGTACTTACCACCACCACTGGATATCAATCTTGAATTGTCACCCGCTGATCAAGCAGATAAGTGGCAACTTAAACATGAAAAAAAATTGATCGCAGCAGCGACTACAACGCAGGTGCGAGCACATGTACCCAATGCACCTACCTATGTGGACGCATTGGAAGCATCAAAGCATTTCACTGGCCACAATCAACATGCGTATGCCAATTGCTTTGTATGCGGCCCGCAACGTGCTCAGGGCGATGGCTTACGTATATTTGCAGGCAAGTTATCAAACTCCAATGTGGTTGCTGCGCCATGGTTACCTCGTGGCGATTTGGGTAACGATCAAGGCAAAGTCAAACCTGAGTTTATCTGGGCGGCATTGGATTGCCCTGGATATTTTGCATCGGTAAAACCAGGGCGTTCCGCATTACTTGGTGAACTTGCAGTCCATATTGATCGTAGCATTCATGTTGAAGAGCCTAGCGTCATTATTGGTTGGCAAATATTGATTGAAGGCCGCAAACATAAAGTCGGCACCGCATTGTTTGATGAAGATGGGGAGCGTTGTGCGGTCGGTGTGGCGACATGGATTGAGCTCGCTTGAGATTGTCGATGCAAAGGTAAGTTGTTTATTAACGCGGCAGTTAATGATCTCTGGTTCCCGTTCATGCTAAGTCTGTCGACGCATTCTTTATACCTACTTTCTAAGTATCAATGTACACACTCCCGCGACGAGACAAATAACTCCCGGCCATACAGGTTCAACTACCATTGCAAACCAAGCAATACCAGTGAACAACAATGTCGATGCCAGAATAGTTTGATCTCGTCGCCTTGCGCTCGCCCGCATCTCTTCACGTAACAATACAACATCCGGCGTGTGCACGGGCAGTTTGTAGCGACCTTCTGCAGCTTGCATCAATGCTTGTTGAATTAAGGTAGGCACGGTGCGAATTGCTTCTCCGAAGTCCGGCAATTGCTGACGCCATTCACGCAACACACGCAATGGATTCATACGATCACGCATCCAACGTTCCATAATGGGTTTGGCGGTCTTCCATAAATCGAGTTCGGGATACAACTGACGGCCAAGTCCTTCGATCTGCAATAAAGTTTTTTGCAGTAAGATCAGTTGTGGTTGGATTTGCATGTCAAAGCGTTGTGCGGCCGAAAATAAACGAATCAATACTTGTCCAAATGAAATCTCACTCAACGGCTTATTAAAAATCGGCTCACACACGGTACGCACTGCAGTTTCGACTTCATCAACACGTGTGCCTGCAGGTAACCAACCTGAATCAACGTGCAATTGCGCCACACGACGAAAATCGTGATTAAAGAATGCCAGAAAATTTTCTGCAAGATAGTGTTGATCACGTGGATCAAGTGTACCGATGATACCGAAATCCACCGCGGCATAAATCGGGTTCGTCGGATTATTGGCCAGCACAAAAATATTACCCGGATGCATATCAGCGTGAAAAAAATTATGCTTAAACACCTGCGTAAAAAATATCTCCACACCATTTTCGGAAAGACGTTGCAGATTCACACCACGTCGATTCAACTCGGCGAGATCACTGATTTGCACGCCATGAATGCGTTCCATCACCATCACATTCTCACGGCAATAGTCCCAATATACTTGCGGCACATGCAATAAATTTGAACCTGCAAAGTTATGTCGTAACTGCGCGGCGTTGGCGGCTTCACGCATTAGATCTAATTCATCGAGTATGGTTTTTTCATACTCTCGTACGACTTCTATGGGTCTCAGTTGATGTCCCAAGCTCCAATATTTAACAAGCGACTTAGCGACTGCGTACATGACTTCGATATCGCGTTCAATAATCGCGCGAATGTTGGGTCTCACTACTTTGATGACCACTTCCGTATTGATGCCCTTATGGTCGATTACGCCACTATGAACCTGCGCAATCGTTGCAGCGGCCAAAGGTTGTTCATCTAACTGGACGAATAATTCAGCAATCGGCTTGCCTAATGCTTGTTCAATAATTGTTCTTGCTTGCATGGCTGGAAACGGTGGAACGCGATCCTGCAATTTCGATAATTCATCTGCAATGTCCGCTGGCAAAAGATCACGACGAGTTGATAACACCTGACCGAACTTCATGAAAATCGGCCCCAATTCCTGTAGTGCCAATCGCAAGCGTTCTCCGCGTGTGCCCTGATGTTTTGGCTGCACCCATGCCAATGGTGAAATCAGCGTCGCAAGCTTCAATAACGTAGCGAAACGTGTACCACGAACAAATTCGCCCAGGTCATGCTTGATCATGACGCGATGCATATGAATCAATCGAACTAATACACGTATTTTCATTTAATGTTCTTGTTGTGAGTCTTTTCGAGTCGCAACAGTCGTGCTTCGAATCGCGCGGCATCGTCGCGCAATGTATCGACATTGCGAATAAATTCTTCTGCTTCAGTTTTGTTCGGTACGTCGCGACCTTCTTCCTGTAAATACTCGCCAATATTTTGTAGCGCAGTATCCACGGCGCGCTTACCAAAGTTTCTCAGGCCACGCGCAACATTGCCGAGTTTGTGTGCCGCGACATCTCCCACGATACGCGATAACTCTTCTTCAAAATCAGGCTTGGCCGTTTTCAATAACTGGCTGAAGGCATGCGCAACTTCCGCATTACCTTCAATTCGCACCGCGCGATCCTGTATCGGCGCAGTGGAATCTTGATTGGCAAGACTGAGCAAACTTAACGGGGTTCCCGTCAATATTGCATCGGCTTTCACATCGCTATTGGCCTTAATTTGAATTCCCATCGCATCTGCTAACAAAGTAAATTGTAGTGGCAAGCCCGTAAGATGAACACGCATTGATTTTCCCTTCAATCGTGCACACAACGTTCGTGCTGCAGAAGA
>JAICKZ010000222.1 GCA_025927665.1 Steroidobacteraceae bacterium
CTTCCCCTATTCATCAACGCGTCAAAGTTCTTGTCACGAGATTGAAATGCTGTTTTGACATCGGTGGGTTTTGGAAAGCAACCTGTTTTTCGTGAATCAGCGAGATTGGCTTCTCCAGCTGGTGTTGAATATTCACCGGGAATGACACTTGGCGCCAACGAGTCCAGCACCTTGCCGCGTGCAGTACAGACATTCAGTGGCGTACCAATCGGCAACGCGGCAACATACGGTTCCAGTAAGCGATAATTGTCTATGCCAAATGGCTTACCTGCGCCGTCAACGAGTGACAACAACTCGCTCGTGCTCAGTATGGGGCGATTGGCGGTCAGATAGGGTGGTGTGCGCAGTGAATAGATGGTGTCTTCCGCGCCGTCGGGAAAATTTGGATTGCTATCAGCGTCTATCCAATCAGCAACAATGCCTGCCCAACGACTATCTATTTGCAAGCGCTCCAACAGATTAGTGAATTGTGCCAGCATTTCTTGATTGATAGTACCGTTCGCATTCACCAAGTTGTTGAGGTTGAAGCGACCTTGCAAGTCCTCAATATTGCCGCTTAATTCGCCGTAGTCTTCAATTGGCAGCTTGACAGGTTGTGCCCATGCCTCGTTCAAGCTGTCGTAAGTGGCACCTGTTTTGTCCAATTGATCTTTCTCCAGCCACGATGCCGCAAACGCTTCGCCCCCCAATGCGACTTCGTAGGCCTGATCGACTAACAGTGTGGTGCTGATACGACGTTGGTCCATGTATCCGTCTGAGGTGACACTCACGGCAAGAATCGTTGCCAGCGCCACAATCAGAATAGCCATGATCAACGCTACGCCGCGTTGCTGTCCTGATTTTGATAATGAAAAGTGCCTCATAAGTTGGGAACTTCAATTACACGTCTGATCTCGCCCCAGTCTTGCAGGGTCAACGTAAACTCCACTGCAATGGGTAGACTTCTCGGCGCAACGCCGGATTGTTGGTTATTACTGACATTGCCATTGTTTGAAGGTGGCCAACTGGTTTGCCACTGCTTATTTTCATCCATGTAACGCAAATTGACGCTGGTCACTTTATCAAGCAATTGCACTTGCACCGGAATGTTATTCAAGCTGCGATCCATTGCAGTCCAATAATCGCGATACAGTTTGTTATCGAGCAGTCGGTAACGCACTCGTTGCAAAGTGGAGCGATTGATGCCAGTGGGATTGCTCCAACCTGCGCGACTAAATTCGATTACATCGGTACCATTATTATTGAGATATAGCGCAGGCATATCACCACTACTAGTGGCATCGCGTATCGGACGTGCTGTAAGTTGTTCGAAGTCCTGTGACATACGCATTACACTACGCTGTATGGCGCGTACACGTTCCATGGTTACCGAGGCCATCTCACGTTGCCGTACTAATTGATGGAAGCCGCCCATAGCCATTACACCAACAATGGTGAAGATAACAACGGCGATTAATAGCTCCAATAATGTAAATCCACGCTTATTAAAAAGTAGGTTGCGCATGGCTAATTTAAGAGCCCAGGTTGATGAGCACTGGAGTTGGAGGCGCTCGATGCACTGGAAGAGTTGCCACTGTTGCTGGGACCAGCGTTAAAGTTCCAACCGATTCCTCCATCGCCGGGAGCAAATGACTTTCCGTAAAGACCAAACACCGTATCCATACTGGCATCAGGTCCTGCTTCCTTAGGCGCAACCTTGACTTCAATGCGTTGAATGTAAGGATCCTCTTGTGTAATTTCCATGCGCCAATGCCAATGAATGCCGGCCATGTCGATATCGCCATCGGTGGAGTCATTGCTCGGTGGCGCCACACTCAATCGAGTTTCCGTCAGCTTATTCATCGCTACCCAGTGAGCAATCGTTTTCTCGCGTAAGTAATCAGTGTTGCGAACAGTTTGATTCACTGCGCGAATAACTGACAACATACCTAATGCCACAATGATCAACGCGACCATTACTTCAATCAAAGTAAATCCGTTACTTTTGCGCATCGGTTACTTCCACAGTCAAAGTATTGTCGGGCTTGCCAACCAAATGCCAACTGAAGTCGGTTCCTTCGCGTTCTATGCGCAATTCAAAAGGAGAGAGATCGCCACTGGACAAAAGCGCAATTTGCGGCCTGCGTGTATCTTGTTGCGACACGCCATTATTGGAAGTGGCGTTTGAGTTATCAGCAGCACTGGTAGAGGCGTGTTGCATCGCTTCAATATTTTCATCATGTGTTTTTAGGATAACTTCGCGGTCATCGAGCCATAGACGCTGCTGCAATCCTTCCGGCAACTGACGATGAGCCAGCATTTCATCATCATCGATTTCAGACCAGGACTGTGATTGATAGTTGTATCGCATGAACAGGTAGCCATCACGTTCAATGAATAATCCTATATCGCGGCCTTGAATTTCACATTCTTCACGTACTTGGGCAATCACTGCGTTCAAGCGTTTTGCTTGATCTTCGATTTGCGTATCGCGACCTAAGATGTTGATGGACAAACTGGCCATCGACACCACAATGCCAATGATGACGATGACCACCAACAGTTCGAGCAGCGTGAATCCATTTCTCTTTTGAAAACCAGTCGCCATAACATTTTTTATAGTTGTGAGAAAGCGTGTTGCGTTGGCCTCAACACAACTTAGTCAGCGTTCCAATTACCGATATCAGCATTGGGACCTTCGCCACCTTCTTGATTATCTGCACCTAACGTGAATAGATCGTACTCTTTGCCGTGAGTACCTGGGTACACATAGTGATAATCATTGCCCCATGGATCTTTTTGTATATTCTCGATATAACCGCCGGTTCTCCAGTTTCTAATACTTGGATCGGTGGGTTGTTGTATCAGTGCTTTCAGTCCTTGTTCGGTCGTGGGATATTTGAAATTATCCAGCTTGAACATATCCAATGCACCGCGATATGTCTGTATATCCTGCTTGGCTTTTGCGGTGTGCGCTTTGTCCACATTAGGGAGTACACTCGATACAACCAAACTTGCAAGGATGCCGATGATGACGATAACCACCATGATTTCCAGCAGAGTAAAACCACGCGATGAATAATTGTATTGGCGTTGCTGCATAGGTATTCCTTAAAGTAAAGAGACGCAAGTGGATTTTAAAGATCCAATAATAGTCACTAATCATAACCAATGGTAACGAACAGTTGAATGACAATTCATACACAAGTTGGTTGCAACATCGCGGTTGGTTGGCAATTGCGGGCGTAATTATCATTGCATTGCTGTTGGCGCTGGGCGGAAAGCCGGTGCAATTGGCATTACGTTACGACCGCAGTGGGATTCAGACGGGAGAGTACTGGCGGCTGATCACAGGTCACTTGGTACATGGCGGATTTCAGCATGTCGTGGTCAATGTACTGGGCGTGATCTTAATGGCGGCGCTTTTCAAACGTACTTACAATTTCGTAAGTTGGTTAGTGATTGTAGTGATGGGTGTGGTGTGCATTGATATAGGCATGTGGGTATTAATGCCACAATTGCAGTGGTACGTCGGCTTGTCGGGCGTACTTCACGCGGTGTTAGCAGCTGGCACGGTAGCGTGGTGGAGAACGGAACCGAGGGCTTTGGCAATATTACTGACGCTTATAATGATTGGTAAGCTGATCTGGGAACAAACTCAGGGAGCACTGCCATTATCGGGCGATCTGCCGGTAGTTGTTAATGCACATCTTTATGGCGAAATCGGCGGCTTATTGGGTGCTGCAATATGCTGGCAGGATATTGCCGGCTTGAAGTTTCGCACTTACCAAGTTTTATCGTCTTGATCTTGTGCGGTTGTCCCTCGCTACAACACATCGAATAAGCTAATTTAACCAGTGCAGGTGATGCTGATATTGTAGGGATAAACAGGCAACGTTGTATTAACGGCGTCAAATGCTCAATTGCCTAATACCACGAGCATGAGATTGAACTAGATATGGCGCGTATTCTGCTTGTCGATGACGATGAAAATTTTCGCACTATGTTGCGAATTACACTGCAAAGAATTGGTCATCAAATCACCGAGGCCGGCGACGGCAGTATGGCCATTACCTTGTGTGCCCAAAATGCTTATGACGCCGTGATGATGGACTTGATCATGCCAGATAAAGAGGGCATGGAAACTATCGTCGAAATGCGCAAGAATCATCCAAGTATCAAGATTATTGCGATGTCTGGAGGCGGCCGAATGAGCGCCAGGGACATTCTGACGATGGCAAAAGCAGTTGGCGCTGATCAAATATTGGCCAAGCCCTTTGAAAATGGAGAGCTGGTCAATACATTGAAGTCTATTGGGATCGCTTAATCTGACCGGTCAATAACTCGATAATAATTTGTTGAATCGCGTACACGTATTTGAATTCAACAATAGATCGCGCACAGATAGGTATAAACAGCACGTTACACTTGATCACGTGCAATATCTGTTCATTGCTTGACCTTGACCGCTATAATCAATCAATTTGGCTTGACACTTAGAGGTTGTAGATGTCGTTTGCAATGGTATTCCCAGGACAGGGCTCACAATCAATTGGTATGTTGGCGGAACTCGCTGAACACGAACCGATCGTAAAAAAAACCTTCGCAGAAGCTTCGGATGTGCTGGGATATGATTTGTGGCAGTTGTCACAACAAGGTCCGCAAGAGCAACTTAATTCCACAGATAAAACCCAGCCCGCGATGCTCGCAGCAGGTGTTGCGACTTGGCGTGTATGGAGCCACCATGCTGGAGCAGCACCCACCGTCATGGCGGGACATAGTTTGGGGGAATACACCGCCCTTGTTTGCGCGAGAGCGATCGACTTCCAAACTGCAATCGAATTAGTTCGTTTTCGCGGCGAAGCTATGCAAAGCGCAGTGCCACAGGGTCAAGGCGCAATGGCAGCCATATTGGGGTTGGAAGATGCCGATGTAATTGCAGGTTGCGAAATCGCGGCGCAAGGTGAGGTGGTCCAGGCTGCGAATTTTAATTCTCCTGGACAGGTTGTAATCGCGGGTCAAAAAAGCGCCGTCGAACGTGCAATTGTTGTGTTAACCGAAAAAGGCGCGAAGCGCGCGCTGATTCTGCCGGTGAGCGCACCTTCCCATACGCCATTGATGAAACCTGCTGCAGATCGTTTGGCAGAAAAACTTGCTACCATCGATATTCAAACTCCAAACACTCCCATCTATACGGTTGACATGAAGCAGCATAGTGATCCATCAGGAATTCGCGATGCGCTCTATCAACAATTAGTCAGTCCTGTGCGTTGGACACACACCATTCGTACCATTTTGGATTCAGGAATTATAACCATCATTGAATGCGGGCCTGGCAAAGTGTTGACTGGACTTAATCGTCGTATCGACCGTAATAAGGAATTAATTATGTTGGCGATGGAGGATAGCGCTTCACTCCAGAGTGCCCTGACAACAACTCATTCAGCCAAGGAGTAATTCATGTCACAAATAATATTGGCAGATGAAATCGCAC